>JAFGWS010000165.1 GCA_016937035.1 Pontiellaceae bacterium | reverse complement strand
TTATGGAGTACACGTCGGCGAGTACCAATCGCCTGAGCCTGAAATTAAAGCTACAGGAGAATCTTTTAATGTGTCAAGGAGGTAGATGGAAGAACGACGATTTGCTGTGTGCGAACAGATGATATGCCGTTCGTCGGGGGCCCAGCTGGGATCTTCCCAGTCGCCCGAACCAGCACTCACCTGACGAGGAGCGGCCGTTTTGCGGGGATCCACCACCGCAACCTGGTAACTCCCGCCGATACGCGCACAAAAAGTTATCAGCCCGTTCTTTCCCCAATCCGGAGCCACACACTCTGTGCCCAGCGTCGGCAGTCGGGAAGCTTGGCCTCCGGCGGCCGGCATCACATATATCTTTGGACTCCCGCTCGTGTCCGAAACAAACGCAATCGATTTGCCGTCCGGCGACCAGCACGGACTGGCCTCGTTCCCAGTCTTTGTTGCAGTTAAACGTTTGAGCTTACCGTCCTTTAGATTCATCACATAAAGTTCAGGATTTCCGTCTTTCGACAAAATCAGCGCCATCGATTTTCCATCCGGCGAAACGGTTCCGCCGGTATTCAATCCGCCGAAATGTGCAATCGGATCACTCTTCCCCGTCGCAAAAAGATTCGGATACCCCAGCTTGTACGAGGTATAGATCAGCGCCTTTCCGCTCGGCACCCAGTTGGGACCCACCACGATACTCCGGTCATTCGTGAGCTGGCGCATGCCGTGCCCGTCAATGTCCACCATATACAGCTCTTTCCGACCGCTCCGCGTTCCCACCATCGCAATCTGTGCCGAAGCCATGCCCGGCTTGCCCGTAATCTTCAGCACCATATCGTCCGCCACCTTATGCGCCAGCTTACGCACCTCTTCAGCCGAAACCGGGCCGTAGCGCGTACCCATCAGCTTTGCGCGCGTGTCGAGTTTATACACTACGCAATCCACCTGAAGACGTCCGTCGCTGCCCATACTCGCCCCACTCAAAGCGAATTGGCCGCCGCTCTCAACCAGCGTAAAATAACCCGACCGCTGCAGATCCGCCTTCAGCACCGAAATAAAGGTCTTCGAAGCCGCATCGCTCCCCGCTTTAAAGGCGCTCAGGTTCAGACCCACTTTCCCGTCTCCCTTGGCAGTTACCTCCAATTCGCGCTGCGAATACGCAGAAAACACCGCACAAAAACAAACCAAACTCAAAAGCAGCTTCTTCATATCAAATCGAGTCCCTTCTTTAATTCGTTAGACTAAATGTCATATTAAAACTAGTACCATATCCAGACGGGGGCCGAGGCAAACGAGGAACACTCTTAGCTGCGCGCAGCGCTGCATTATCATATTCCGCATCGCCCGAACCTTGGAGCAGGCGACAGGACGTAATCGTTCCATCTGCACGAAAGCTGATCTGTATCCGCGCCGGCCCTCCGGACGACGGCTTATATGATTCCCACGCCTGCGTAAATATCGCCCTCAACCTCTTATCATACGTAGCAAACTCACTCGGCGTCCCGACCGGCCCACTGGGAGACCCCGACTCAAGTATTTTTCCCGGATCGATCTCTGCGACAGGATTCTGCGAACGAGCCGGAGTTGCATCCACACGCTGATTGGAAACGTTTATATCACTAACGGGAGTCGGTTCCCAGTCCGGCCTGGACTCCTCAGGTTCCGGCATCGGATCCTCCGGCGGCTCCGGAATGGGATCGTCCGGCGGAGTCGGCTCATCGATCTCCTCAGGTTCCTCCTCGACCTCCTGCTCTTCCACCTCTTCCGGCGGAGTCGGCTCCGCTCCGCCACCCATGGCCGGACCCATTGAAGCCAGTTCAACAAACATAACGACTTCATTCTTCGGCACCGGCTTAAAACAGCCGTTCAGCAGCGAATAGAGTACAACCACCCCGATGACCCCGAGATGAATTCCGGTCACCTTCAGAGCGATACTGAATGTCGAAGTTTTTTTCATCCGATCAATCGGCCTCCATAGCCAATGCCGCCCGCGTTACCCCCGCGTCGTGCAGAATCTTCATTACCTCGGCAACCTTGCCATATTGCAGCTCAAAATCAGCCCGCACATAAACCGTTGTATCCGGCGCATACGCCGCCACATCCTTCATTGCCGGCAACAGCGATTCGATCGCAATCGGCTGATCGTCCAGATAGAGCTGTCCCGTACGGTCTAGGCTGATCGACCGCGATTCCACGACGGTTGACATGTCCGATGCCTTTCCCTTCGGCAGCCGTAGCGGAATGGCCTCCTCAATCAGCGGAAACGTAATGAT
The DNA here is from genome assembly GCA_016937035.1 of Pontiellaceae bacterium. The sequence continues at coordinate 2,638 of JAFGWS010000165.1, read as the reverse complement.
AAAGGTAATCAGCAGAATAAACGTCAAATCCATGAGCGGCGTCATGTTAATGTCGCTGATCTGATTCAATGAAACTAAACTGGTTCTACGAGCCATCTAAAGCATTTCCGTTTTTAGACTGCGGTCACGACTACAAATTCAAACAACCACTAATTCACACTCATCCTCACTAATTTCATCCCCAATTATTAGAGCTAATTAGTGTAAATTAGTGGTTTAAAAAACCAAACCATTACCGTCGATTAATTCTCAATCACATACGCACTTTGAACGCTGGATATAAACTCCTGCGAAAAATTGTCCATCTTCACCGAAAGTTGTCGAATCCGAGCCGAGAGCAAGTTGTAGCCCACCATCGAAGGCAGCGCAACAATCAGGCCGATAATGGTCGTCAGCAGCGCACCGGAAATCCCCGGAGCCACCGCACTCAGCGCCGCTGACCCCGACTCCGCCATTCCGCTGAATGAATCCATCACGCCCCAGACCGTACCGAGCAGCCCCAGAAACGGAGCCGCACTCACTGCCGTTGCCAGCATACCCATCTGACCCTCCAACACCAGCGCCTCGTCCGCCACATTTCGATCGACCACCGAGCGCAGCGTTTCGAGCTGATTCAACGACAAACGGCGCGGCGCACCGGCCGTCAGGCCGCCCATCAGCAAATCATCCGCAGCGCTTCCGCGGGCCTGCAGCTCCGCCCCCAACGCCTTGCAGCCTGCGTTATAAATGGAGTTCAGCGGAGAGCCTTCATATTCCTCCCGACGTGTAAACAACACGGTCGGATTCCGCTCCGCTCGAAATGCTTCCAGAAAATCTTCCGTAGCCCGACTCGCGCAACGCAGCTGAACACCCTTCGTCCACATAATCGTCCAGGCCGCCGCCGAACCCAAAAAGAGAATGATAACAATGGCCTTCCCCGACAAGGTACTGTCCCAAAAAGCGCTGGCAATGTCCGCCAACGGCAGCGAATTCGGCAATGAAAATAAAAACCCCATATTCCTGATAGATCCTTTGATTCGATGGTATTCCAGAAAGAGCTCAATCAGCATATTTTCCCCCGCCCGAAAAGCAAATGAAAAAGGGCGCTGCCGGATATTTTTTCAAGTCCGCCCCGGTTCTGTACCGAAAGCGCACGCAGCGGCAAACACTTTACTCAATTACCCATTGACCATTCTCTTAAAACGATTTATACCTTTCCCGTTTCATGCCTGGGGCATGGCTAACTAACAACCGAAGAAGGAGAAGAGATCATGGCAGTAATCGACTTTGGCGGTGTACAGGAAACCGTCATCACCCGCAAAGAATTCACCCTGGCCAAAGCGCGCCGGGTTTTGAAAAACGAAACGATCGCAATTATTGGATACGGCGTTCAGGGCCCCGCCCAGGCGCTCAACCTGCGCGACAATGGATTCAATGTGATCGTTGGACAATCCAAACAGTTCATGAACGACTGGGATCGGGCAAAAAAAGACGGATTCAAACCCGGCGAAACGCTCTTCGAAATCGAAGAAGCCGTTCAGCGCGGAACGGTGATTCAATACCTCCTCTCCGACGCCGCTCAGAAAATCTGCTGGCCGATCGTTAAAAAGAATCTGAACGAAGGCGATGCGCTCTATTTCTCGCACGGCTTCTCGATTGTCTACAACGATCTCACCCATATCGTTCCCCCGGAAAACGTGGACGTCATCCTCGTTGCACCGAAGGGCTCCGGCTTAAACGTCCGCAGAAACTTCCTCAGCGGTGCCGGCATTAACTCCAGCTTTGCGGTTCATCAGGACTTTACCGGCAAAGCCGAAGACCGCTGTAAGGCACTCGGCATCGGCATCGGTTCCGGCTTCCTCTTCCCCACCACCTTCGAAAAGGAAGTTACCTCCGACCTCGTCGGTGAGCGCGGAATCCTCATGGGTGCACTCGCCGGCGTGATGGAAGCCCAATACACCGTGCTCCGTAAAAACGGACACAGCCCCTCCGAAGCCTTCAACGAAACCGTTGAAGAACTCACCCAGAGCCTCATTCGCCTCGTCGATGAAAACGGCATGGACTGGATGTTCTCCAACTGCTCCGCTACCGCTCAGCGCGGTGCACTCGATTGGGCCCCCAAATTCAAGAAAGCCACGCTCCCCGTTTTCAACGACCTCTACAAGGCCGTAAAGAACAAAGACGAAGCCAAGCGCGTGCTGAAGATCTGCGGCGCCAAAAATTACAAAGAGCGCCTCGACAAGGAACTCGGAGCCATCCACGACTCCGAAATGTGGCAGGCGGGAGCCGCATGCCGCTCGCTGCGCCCCAAAGGTAAAAAGCAGGAAATTACCAAGAATACCAAAGGCGTCGGCGGCCGCGAAGGCAACTAGAGTACTTAACGATTAAAATGCTGCCGAAAATTGTAGGGCGGGAACGGTTGAAAACCTTCCCGCCACGGCTGGAAAGGCACTGCCCGTTCCAGCCCTACAAAAGTATGATGCGGCATATGATTTGAGAGTTACTCTAATCCAAAAAAAACCTCCAGTTTATGCTGGAGGTTTTTTCGTACAACTTACTGTTGCATTAAGAGTGGCGACCCCTACGGGACTCGAACCCGTGTTGCCAGGATGAAAACCTGGAGTCCTAGGCCACTAGACGAAGGGGTCTTAGGGAACTT
>JAFGWS010000164.1 GCA_016937035.1 Pontiellaceae bacterium | reverse complement strand
GATAAAGGTATACGTCGGAATCAGGTAAAACCATTCAATCCCTTCGTAGGCTTTGACCAAAATGCCGTGCAGAAAGCAGGTGCCACTTATAATCATGCCGATGAATAGGCCCAGTACATTCCATCGACGGTAGTCTGAATGCATGATCTGAATTACATAAAAGGCAGAGCAGGCCCAGAGCACGAGAGGAGTCAGATAAAATTTCCCCGAGTGAAAGCAGTCCAGCCATCCATATTCGCATGCCCCTTTCCAGTCCGGGACCAAAAGTATACTGGCCCAGAATGACAGCAGGGGAAGTATAATGCCGGCGAATGACAGACCCATCACGGTGAAGAAGCGAGCAATGGAACGCTGCTTCAGTGCAGGAAAAATAGAAAGTACAACTGCGAACAAAAGCACAACAATATACAGGTTCACCATTAGACGTTCCTTTGCTTATGGGGTTTTATCAGTGCGGCGATGACTGCGCATTCGAGGCCGAAGGGGAGATAGCCGGCGTAGCCTAGAATCGGCATTTCGAAGAGCTGGAAGCGGTGGACGTACGGGACGGTGTAAATCCATTTGGCGAGGCTGAGGCTGTTCCACATTTCCCAAAAAAATCCGCAGAGGAGCGCCGCTAGGCAAAGGCGGAAGACGCGTCGCCAGTCGCCTTGTTCCAGCTCGGGGAAAAAGGGTTGATGTCCGGTCAGGCTGTGGAGCGCGGAGATCAGCAGCAACGGAGCGACCCACAGCAGCGGAAAGAGCTGACTGGGGAAAAGTCCGATGCCAAAGAGTCCGATGATTGAGGTCAGCAGAGCGATGAGCGCGGTAAGTTTGGTGGAGCGCAGCGGGAGCATCTGCTCCAGCCCGGCACAGCAGTGTGGATGACTTTTGAGCCATTCCTCGGTGGAGAGAACGGCCGGCAGTACGGTTGAAAAGGGCAGCGTGGCCATCACGAAATATTGAAGAGGGGAAAAGTGGTCGCAGCCGACATAATACCAGTTTTGTACGAATCGGTTGAGATATTCAAAGAACCACCAGAAGAAGGCGCTCAGCGCAAACAGGGCGAGGAAATAGGAGGTTTCGTGGGTCATCAGACAGCGCCCCATGCGACGAAAGGTGAGCGCATTGACGATAACGATGTAGCCGATCCAGGGCGGCGTGAAGGTGTAAAGCTGTAACGGCGCAAACAAGGAAAAGCGCGTCCACGCCAGTATCCAGAATATCGCGCAGAAAACAACGGACGCCCAGCCCCACCAAGGGAAGGTAGGGACGACTCGCCGAGTCGTCCGTCCGTCGACGTTGCGTGGTACGCTTGCCGAGCGCGCCCTGTCGATCTTGAACAAAAAGGGCAGGATCACGGCAAGAATGATGAGGGTCAGCGCGAGGAATGCCGTCCAGGAAAACGGCGCGTGGTTGACATGCTGTGTGCGCGGCGGAAATTGGAGATACAGCGAAAGGTTGCGCCCCGACAGCATCATGCCCGCGAGTGGCAGTCCGATCATCAGCAACAGGGCAATGACGATATATCCTCGATTTTTCACAGTAGTTCTCCATAGTGAATTACCAGCATAGCTGAGGGCACGAGTTGGAGCAAGGCGTTGTCCCAGCCATGTGGCGTTACTGCTTCTGTGCTCTGCATGTTGTCGGCAAAAAAATGGATGAGTGCGATCATGTCGTCATTCCATCTTGCGTGGGGTTTCTGCAGCGCCGTTGATGAGTTCACTTGCAGTGGTATAGACCGATTCGTAAAAGTTGCCCTCAAACGGATTCGGCCGAAGGAACTGAATCTTGAGGTGTGCCGATCCGATAAACGGCCGTAGATTCCAAGAAAGCTGAGCGCCTACAAACAGATTGCCGGCAAGCCACGCTGCCAGCACCCGCAGTGCAATGGAGCGATGAGGTGTTTTGAGCAATAGCAGTTGGTAAAGGCGTCCGTTTGCCACCATGCCCGCTCCGGCTAAAATGACCACGTTCAGCAAAAGAAACAGATGGTGACCAAAGGGGTCCTCGCTGGAGTGCGGCGGTGTGTTGAATAGAATAAATAACGTGATTGGAGCCATAGACGCCAAGATGAGGGCGGCCACGGTGTAGGACATTAATTGCGCCAGGAGCGTTTGCCGGAAGCTGATTCCTGCGCCCATCACCAGCGCCAGCATGCCGTTTAATCCGGCGTTGCAGAGCGTGGTCAGAAAAATGAGCAACGGAAATTTGATGGCGACGTAGGCGGCCATCAGGGGGCCGCGCCACAGTCCAATCGTGATTCCATATACTCCTGTGCCCAAGGTGATGGTTAAGATGCAGCATAAAAACCATTTTTGTTCCGGCTTATCCAGCCAGCGCGAGAGTGGGGTCGCTTCGCCGCGGCATAAAAGCAGGAGTCTTGAACGCATTCTACTCATTGATTAAGCCAGTGCTCGATGAAGAATTTTTTTTCATTCAGCTGGAGCGTTTCGTAGGGCCCAAGCATCGGTCGAAGGGTGGTGCTCATTTGTAGTAAAACCAGTGCAAAAACCACGAACCAGAGCCGCAGGATCCCCATTTTTCTGTCGCTGAGAAATTCAAAACTCTTTTTCAGGAGACTCATTCCGAACGCGAAGGCAATGGTCCAGATAATAAGATAGAGGCAGCCCATGAAGCCGGCTTCGTTGGTGGCTTGGGAGAAAATCCAAGCGACTGGGAGAAACCCGACCAGAAGGATTCCGACTAGGGTCAGACCTAGGAGCAATATGCGGGAGATTTGCACAAGGTTTTGTTCGCTACCGCACATACAGAGCATGATGTACAGGCTGGGAATGCAAATGATGCTGCTCATCAGCGTTCCGGTTACCACTTTCATTGGAACAGCGTACAGCTGTTGGTTTCCGGAAAAACTGCCCATCATCAATCCGGTCCCAGCGAGACAGATTAGTAAAACGAGCAGCAGGATGCCGGGAATTTTGATGCCTTTGGTGTGAACGAGTTCATGGACCAGTTGCGCCGGATGTTTCAGCGTGGCATCGACAACATGGAAAAATCGTTTTGACTCAAGAGGGGCGTATTCCTCTTGAAACGGATGATAGCATTTTCGAGTCGGTTCAAATGTCTGGGAGATGGCAACATCTATCTCCTGCGGGGACGGATTGGAGTGGTTGAATTCGTTCATGTTGATTTCCTTTCGGTTGGGGTTTTATGTTTAGAGAGAGCTTTGCATTACAAAGTAATTGGGTGTAATCAGGTCCATGGTAGGTTGCTTTCTGTGGGTTAGGTCGTTGCGCGTTTGGCGAGCGGGGATGCGCTGGATGCTTTACTTTGTTTGGGCAACGCGGCGCGGGTTTGTTTCATCACATCAGAGAGCGCCTCGAGATATTCGCTGAAGCGGTCTAGGCCCTTGGCGGTAATAAAGGCGGTGGTGCGCGGCTTGTCGGCCACAAATTCCTTTTTAACCTTAACCACATTGCTCTCTTTCAGCACTTTGAGGTGACGGTTCAGGTTGCCGTCGGTTAGACCGCATTCTTCTTTCAGCTCGCTGAAGGTCAGACCGTTCGATGCAGCGCATAGCGCGGACATAATCGCCAGGCGGTTGGGTTCGTGAAATATTTTTTCCAGCGCCTGAAAGGGGTTGTTGTCAGCATTCATATCGAACCTCCTTGGGTTCTTC
>JAFGWS010000163.1 GCA_016937035.1 Pontiellaceae bacterium | reverse complement strand
GAAAAAAATAGAAAGGGATTCACCGTAATTGAATGGATGAAAAGTATATTGGCTCGAACTCCGGAAAAGCTTCAGTCCGATGCCGAGTTCATGAAAGAACAGGGAATGGATGAAGATGCGGTAGATGAAATAATCAGAGGTTCTGCTGTCCCTGGAAATCCATCTGAAGAGTACTTTGATAATATCCGACTCATTTTGGAATATTTAGAAGAGCAGAGTGCCAACCAGCAATCCCAGCTTCCTGCTGAGTCACAGATCCTTGAAGTTTCAGGATCGTTGATTTCTCCAAACAAGAAGCTGAAAGTCGAATTATCGAATGCGGACCACAAGCTGAGTTTCACTCACAATCTAACGCAAGCCGATCAAGGGATTTTCACGATTGACTGGACAAACCATCCCGGTGCATTTGCATATTTCGACAAAGAAAATTTCGCGTGGGTTTACGATGGTAATTCACGTGTGCTCATTGCAGGAATGACCAATTCGATCAGACTTACTTTTTGGGATTTAACTACGTGGGGAAATGAAATTCCACAAGCGATAGCTGATCGACTACCAAAACAAAAATAAACGAACCAGGGCAAGGGCATGGACCTTACGCGGCAAAACGCACAATTTTCATACCTAACGGTTATGTGCCGGTCGGCTCACACCTAATGTTGACTGAGAAATGATGAAGAAACCAACATACACAATCGCGGCTCTGGTTCTTGCAAGCGCAAGCCTTGCACTGACGGCCGGATGGTTGCTCAACCGGCAGACGGCCGGCGACTGGTTTGAAGAATCGGGGTTATTGATCAATCTGGCAGTCACGATCGCTGCCGTCACGTTTGCGGTTGCTGCACTCCTCCGGGCAGAACCGAAGAGGATCCTTGCTCTTACCAGCTTGCTGCTGGCAACACCCAGCATCTTGCTCGGCATGCGGATACTGATTTTCATCGGGAGGTTCATGTATTCTGGAGACACTTGAACAAAGGACATCGAAAAATAATGCTCACGACGGAAGGCCTGAAGGAACTGAGCGTACTATTCAAAGGTTCCTGAAAGCGGCGGCGGAACGCATGATGATTTTTAACCGCGAAAGATCACATGGAACGCAAAAATGCAGGGGTTTGGGTCTTTGAGATTCCTACGCTACTTGCGGCTAATCTCCATATTTTGTCGTAGAAGCGCACGTCCTCGTCGCTTGAAATAAAGTTCGTACAAGCGCACGTCTCCGTCGCTTTAGTTCGTAGTTCCGCCTTTAGACGGCTTTTTACCTCGTCCTATCTCCTCCCTGCGGTACGAGATAAGCACCACAGATTATGCCCTGCCGAGCGGGCACAACGAAGCAGGGGATTGCGCCGGACAGAAGAAAGCTTTCGTCTACTGGAAACGCCACCGACGCAGCGGAGGCGCTGCCCCGTACAGCCTGCACTATGTGCCGGCTATGCAACCGCGGGATGCCCGCGGTACGAACAAGACAGGCACGATGCCCGCGATACGGGAACGGAGCAGAAACGGGATTCCATTGACGCCGCACACCCTGAAAGGTATCTTGCGGCCCAATTTGGAGATTGATATATGAGTCGAATGGAACAGAGAACAGCCGGCGTACCGACACTTAAACGCTTGCCTCTTTACCTCCGCCTGCTGCGGCAGATGAAGGAACAAGGCGAAGAATATGCATCTGGATCCGTTGTTGCCCGCGAACTGGATCTCGACCCGATTGTGGTCCGCAAGGACCTTGCGATTACGGGAGCCGTAGGCCGTCCGCGACTGGGCTTTCCCTTGGACGAAATCATTTCCGCCATCGAAGATTTTCTGGGCTGGTCTAACACCAGCGATGCTTTTTTGGTCGGTGTCGGCAACCTCGGTCGGGCACTGCTCGGCTACAAAGGGTTTGAACAATACGGCATGAAAATTGTCGCCGCTTTCGACAGCAACCCCGAAATCGTTGGAACCAAAGTCCACGGGAAGCCGATTATGGATGTGTCCAAAATGCCCGCTCTGGCCAAGCGGATGCACGTACAGATCGGCGTGCTCACCGTCACCGCTTCGGTTGCACAGGGGGTAGCGAATATGATGATCGAAGGCGGCATCCGCGCCATCTGGAACTTTACGCCCACCACGCTCGACGTGCCGGATAACGTCATTCTCCAACGCGAAGAGCTCGCCTCCAGCCTCGCGGTTCTCTCTCACCGTCTATTGATTAAAGACGGTCAGAAATCCTGAGCATCGACCAACTGCTGCAGGAATCGATCGAGGTGTCGCTTCAGTTTGACCGGCGGCTTATCCTGCAGGACATACATACCGTCAGCGTTTTCACGGACATAGGTTCGCCAGTGGTTCGCCTCGCGCCACGGCATAATGACATTGTCGAGCGCCTGCTCCGCCGTTTCCGGTGCCAGACCAAACTGTTCGCAGATCGACAGGCAGCGCGCACGGTTTACACCGCCGCGCTGAACGGCTTCGTAGGCATAATATTCCGGCGGCTGAGCATCAATCGGCGTATCCGGCTTCAGATATGGATTTTTCGGCGCTGGAATCCCGGCGGGCTTCATGTTCTCGTGCCCATACTTGTGAAATCCACGCATCAATTGAATCGCCCGATCCAGCGTCTCGCTCTGAGCCGCCAACTCAACGGGATCCGCCCCTGAACACTGCGCCAGCTGCGCATACTCTTCTACGCCGTCAACGACGGCCTTCATCACTCGGTCTGCCTGTATTGAATTCATAGCGCGAGATAGTACAAAACCGAGGCGACGGTTCAATCGAAATACGCAACCCTTGATTTAACCTTTTTTTTGTGCTACTTTCTCGCCATGAACTTTCAGGACTACACTTTCTCATCCGCATTCCCGCGTGCCGCCAACTATCGACACGGCAAAAAAAACTCAACGGTGTGCGAATCGCCGCCCTCCTATCATCCATTTCCTTACCGAGAACGACACCTTCAATGCCTCTGGGCGGACCCGCACCTGCGCCCGGTCAATCTGTCGACGACCGACGGAGAACCCATTGAGGTGGAACATCCCGGTGACTGGAATCTCGAAGCCGGCCCCGATTTTCTGAATGCCGTTCTTCGGATCGGCCGAGAACGGCGGCGTATGGGCGGAGATCTCGAAATTCACATTCATCCCGCCGACTGGAAGCAGCATGGTCACACCCATGATCCGCGCTACCACAACGTCCGTTTCCACGTGGTCTTTTTTCCCGGGCTCGAAATTCCCGGTCTGCTCCAAATTCCGCTGCAGGAACGGCTCCGTACCGATCCACACTTTTCGTTTGAAAACATCGACACCACGGCCTATCCCTACTCCATTCCGCACGGAAACTTTCCTCTCAAAACCATGCATCCCGACCGAAAGACGGAGTGGCTCGAAAGCGCGGGCGAAGAACGGCTGCGCCTCAAAACCGAACGGCTGGCGCTGGCCATGCAGACAAAAAGCCCTGATCAGGTTTTATGGGAGGAGCTGCTTGCTGCTCTCGGATACAAAAACAACAAAGCGCCCTTTCGCCGACTTGCCGCGCTCTTCCCTCTTGCGCGTATTCCCGCAGCAGCAGAAACTTCCGATGAAACCTATGCTCTGCTCCTCGGGCTCTCCGGACTGCTCCCCAAAAATCCGGATCCAGACTGGGACAGAGCCACCCGTACGTTTGTCCGCACACTCTGGGACTTTTGGTGGAAAAGGAGCAATTTTCTTAACTCCTCTTCTCTCATCTGGTCTGACTGGTCTCTTTCGGGCATCCGCCCAACCAACCACCCGGTCCGTCGCCTTATGGCTGCGGCATACTATGCCTTCCGAATTCAAGAAATCCCTGAAAAACCTGAGCTTTTGTCCTCTTTCCCGATCAATTTTTGGACCACACATCTTAACTGGAAGCGCCAGTGCACCCCCACCTCGCTCGTTGGCGAAGCCCGTGCTCACGCCATGATTACCAACATTCTCGTCCCTTTCCGCGCGGCGATCGGCGAAACGAAACTCCATCTTCAGCATCTGCCCACCGAGCCCACCAACAGCATTATCCGCCAAACCGCCCACACGCTATTCGGCCCCGACCACTCTCCCAACGTCTATCGGTCCAGCCTCGCTCGGCAGGGCCTCATTCAGGTATTCCATGACTATCTCGTGAGCCATCGGCTCAACGAACTTGCTGAACTCGTCTGATCCATTGGGAGGTGCCTATGGTTAACCCCAAATAGGGTTCTTCGCAGCATTTAATGGAAAAAGAGAGGGCTCTTTTTCCGCTTTATTGTTTTCATCCGTACTGCAGTCCCTATTATAAGCGGCGTTTTAGGAGCGGTTATGGATTTAGAAGTTTGTGTGTTGGCGAGCGGGAGTTCCGGGAACTCTATTTACATCGCCTCAACAAAAACCAGAATATTGATTGATGCCGGGTTAAGTGCCAAGCAGGTTGCCCTGCGTTTGGAGCAGATCGGTGTGGTCCCCGAAAGCATTAACGGCATCTGTGTTTCACATGAACACAGCGATCATGTCGGAGGCATCCGCGTTTTACAGAAGCGGCACGGCACTCCGGTCTATACCAATGCCGGCACTCTTAACGGAATCCGCCGACAACCCAAAGGCAGCGAAATTGCCGCACAGATTTTTCAGACCGGCTCTCCGTTTACGATCGGCGATATTCGAGTGGAGCCCTTTTCCGTTCCACACGATGCGTACGAACCGGTCGGTTTCCGTCTGCAGGCAGGCCCCTTTTGTGTGGGCGTTGTGACCGACCTGGGGATGAGCACCTCACTGATTCAGCAAAAGCTGAAAGGATGCAATGCCATTGTATTAGAATCCAATCACGACGAAGATCTCCTGCGCGAGGCCCCTCGCCCGTGGTCGCTTAAACAGCGCATACGGAGCCGGCAAGGCCACCTCTCCAACATCGATGCTGCGCGCCTGATCGCGGAGTGTGCTACGGAACATCTTGAACACGTTTTTCTCGCCCATCTGAGCTCTGACTGTAACACGCCGGATACCGCCCTGCGCACGGTGGCTTCTCAGCTCCGTCTCGACGGGCTCGGGCACATTAATCTGGAAGTCACAGGGGCCGCCGGTATCTCCACCATATGGCGTCCGGTGCGTCGATAGAGGACGTTCACCTTCCCCCGAATAAGTGCGTCCCCCTCCGGGCGCCACTAGATCAATTCAGGAATGATATGCCGTATCATCCTTTTGTTGGGCTGGAGCGGGCAGTGCCCTTCCAGCCGTGGCGGGAAGGTTTTTAACCGTTCCCGCCCTACAATTTTCGGCGGCATTTCAACCGTTAATTTCTCTAAACAAAAAACCCCTCCGTTATGAAGGGGTTTTCTACGAGACGGTTCGAGCTTGCTTAGAAGCGATGTATAATCTTACCGCTGATCATATACGCGTTATAACCGTCGGCAAACAGACCATCTACGTCCAGCCCCACTTCCGTTGACGAATCATTCCAGTCGGTAAGGCGGATCCCCGCCCCGATTTTGAAGAGGTTATCTTCCGTGGCAGCCACTGGAGTCTCAATGTCGAAGTTACCGCCCTGAAGGCGGTATGTTTCCGGGTCCATATCTGCATTAAAATCATGAACTAAATGTGCACGAACTTGGGGCTGCACGAGCATTTCATAACTGCTCAGATCAATCTTCCGGACCATCGTAAGCGTAGCGCCCACCGAACCGACCGAAGAAAATTGGTCGTAACTTTCGTATTCCTTGGTCGGCAAGCCCAGAGACGAGGTTTCTTCATACGAATCGCGGGCGTAGTATGTTCCCATGAAGGAGGCCTCCGGGGTCAAGACAAGCCAATCGTTAAGCGCGATGCCATATCCTCCGCCCACGTAAAAACCAAGTGCGTTCGCATCATAATTGCCCTCATACCCATAGCTCTTGAACTCGGAGTCAACATTGTTTATTGCATAGTTCACATTGAGGTCCATATAGGCATTCTCACTATATGCGGAGAGATATCCGATCAGATTGAGCGTATCAATTCTGGCATCATTTCCCTGATAACCATCGACGCTGCTTTGTGAAAACCCACCGGCCATACCGATCATGAGGTTATTAAAGCGTTTATCTATACCCAGCATTGCGCCGCCCGTGCCTACATCATAACCAGCAACCCCATTAATCGCGTCCTGATGGGCCGAAGAACCGAAACCTTCTCCCCAAATCTGCCAAGATTCCGGTAAACGAACTCCTGCCAAAGACGTCCCTTTTTCCGCATTGCGCATCGAACTGGCAACATCGTCATATCTGTACTGACCTTCCACTCGATCCGAGAGAGAACGAAGCCCGTCGGTACTTATTTTTGATTCCACTCGATCGGAGAAGTTACGAAGGAAGTCCCACCCGGCAGCACCAGTCGGCCCCCCAACAGAATAACCCACGCCTTCATGATTGAGATAAGAGTGCGTGCGATTGTTGATAACGCCCGCATAAAGCTGCTGATTTCCAACCACCGACTTCGCTGACTGAGCCGTATGAAGCAACCCGTTGGTTGCCAACCTGCTCGCCGCTGAAACAGTCGCTGAGGCCGCGCCCAGATTTACCAAAATATTTGAACTTGTTGAAGGGTTGCTTATCACCAACGCGGTTAAATCTGAAATTGCCTGTCCGAAAGGAGAGGAAAGATCGCCCTTAACACCGAGCATTTCGTCAATATCGCCCAGACCGTATGTCACCTGAACCTTGGTCAGCGTGTTAGTGACGTCAATAATCTTTCCCAACCACCCTGCTTGACCGTTTGCTCCGACGTAAGAAACGTCCGCCTTATCCAAATTCAGCGCAATAACATCATTCGTATTTAACGTCGTTGCGATTGTAAATACCTGACCAACGTTAACTCGGTTTTTCCCTTGGTCATTGATCTCCCACTTTGTACCCGCATCAATCGTTAACAGATTTGTTGATTCCAAGCTTCCCAGTTTCTCCCCGTTCCATAAAGAAATTATTTTCGAACCCGCCGTAGCATGAACGGCATCGGCTGTGTTTGTTCCATAACCAAGCCCCAAGGTTCCTGCAACGACTAACCCACTGCTGAAATGTGCCAAAGCCGGTTTAGCCCCCGACCCGCCAAGCTGAAACTTGCTGCCCGCGCCCAAATTAAACGGGGCACTTCCATCCAGCGTTATCGTGCCGGCGGAGACGTTGACATTCGTAAGCTGTCCATCAGACCATTGGGTTACCTTGAGTGAGTTCCCGGCAACTTCAAGAAGAGGGATGCTCTGAACCGCACTCCCTAAAGCCAATGTCGAATCTCCAGCAGAAAACCGAATTCCACTATCATAAGATCCGCCGACAAGAGTAAGATTTGCTCCGGTCACATCAATGGACTTCCCGTCATTTACCTTTTTCCCTAAAACCGTCCCGGCTTGTCCGCCGATAAACGTACCATTGGTAATCGTCAGGTTGCCCCCTCCACCAACCAACAACGCACTACCCCCGTAGGCCTTCCCATAATCTTTGTTTGTATTAGCCACTGTACCGCCGATACCACCAAATACTTGGGTATCAATTAAATCCAGGATTACGTCCTTCCCCGTCTTTCCATCTATAACAATACCGGCTCCGCCAACAGCACTCCCCGACTCTTTGCCGCTACGAATCACCCCGCCGTTGCCGCCCGTGATCGTACTATTTGTTGCATACAGCGTCGAAGCTTCCTGCAACTTGAGGCCAAACCCGCCATCAGCTTTTGCGTCCTTAGAGGATGCACCGGCAATCAATATTTCTCCACCGTTACCCCCGGTAATCGTTGCGTTAGTAAACGCACCGTTGACTGCCGCCAACGACATCCCGTCTCCGCCGTCAGCGACAAATGCGACTTTAGCTACTACCGTGCCCAACTCGGGAGAAAACGGTTTGTATGTTCCCCCGTCACTCCCGGTGATCAAGGAATCAATAACGGTCACATTATGCGACTTTAAATAAGAACTCTGGAAGCCACTGCGTCCTAATGCGAGTGGTGGTGGAGTCGATGAAGTAGGCAACACAGATATCACGACATTACTCCCCGGCAGGGCCGAAATCGTGCTGTCTTTGATTACAAAATCCATATCCTTGGTATTATCGCTGATCACCCATGCGTCAGAACCCGTATCATTCACCGGCCCAGTAATCTCTCCCACAATATTCGATACCGCCGCGCCGGCTCCTCCCGGAACAAGAACCGATCCGACACCGACTACTGCAATTATCAACAACGCTGTTTTTTTCATTATTCCCCCGCTTGTGTAAAAAAACCATAGCTAATCTCAACGGCACACATTCCCATAATGTCGGACGATTGTCATGCGGAAATTGCAAGAAAACCTCATCATCTCCAACATCCCCTGCCGCCCTGCTCCGAAGGGCACATTTTATTCACTTGATGACGCCAAAAATATCCCCCATAGTCTCCTCCAATGAAGTCGGTTATTGCAGACGGAATACATTACTTCGGCCTATCAGGCTTCCCGATCACCGTCCGAAGAGTCGGGACCGATGCCCGTCGTACCCCTTCGCATCCACACGATTTAACCGAGGTTGAACACAGTCATGATTTTTCCGAGCTCGTTATCGTAACCCGCGGCAGTGCGATGCACTGGCTGGAAGGAACCGATTTCCCCGTTGCTGCCGGCGACATCTTTCTCCTTCAGGGCCGCCAACGGCACTATTTCCACCAACGAACCAACCTTGAGCTGGTCAACATCATGTATGACCCCGATCAGATCGGTCTTCCGGAAAATGAACTGCGCCGCATGCCGGGCTACTGCGCCATGTTCATGCTTGAACCCAACTATCGGCGTCAACATCGTTTTGCCAGTCGACTGCACCTCGGACGCGTTCCCCTTGCACGCGCTGAACGACTGGCCGAAGAAATGGAGGTGGAAAGCATCTCCACAGACTCTGGTCACTCCATCGTTCTGCGTGCAAAACTGATGGAACTGCTCGTCTTTCTCTCCCGCGCCTACACCAACTCCGACTCGGTCGAAGCACACGCTCTCCTGCGGCTGGGCGATGTGATCGGCGCACTGGAAAACGATTATGCAAAAGACTGGAAGCTGGATGATCTGGTAAAGGTTGCCCACATGTCGCGCAGCAATCTGATGCGGACCTTCCGCAAGGCCACCGGCAAAACACCCATTGAATATCTCCTGCGCATCCGCATCCAGCGGGCCATGGCGATGCTCCGCAACAGCGACCTCACAATTACGGAAATTGCGATGGAAGTTGGCTTCAACGACAGCAACTATTTTTCCCGCCAGTTTCGCCGAATCACGAACGAATCACCGCGCGATTTTCGTCGCGGCAGCACCCCGTCCGTACTGCCGCACCTCTGATTCAGGGTTCAGCCTATACTACGCCCCGATGCGGCCTTTGCTGGAGGGGAGGAGGTCGAGCGCGCGGGGATCGGAATCGCAGGCAACCCTTAGCGCACGAGCAACGGCCTTAAAGATAGCCTCGATGCAGTGGTGCAGATCTTCGCCGAACTTCAGCTCAATATGCAGATTCATTTTGGCGGAATCGCAGAATGAACGCCAGAAATGCTTGAAAATGGTTACATCAAAATCGCGGATATATTTTTGCTCGAGCTCCACGCGGTAGACAAAATAGGGCCGACCGCCGAGGTCCAGACAAACCTCGGCCTGCGCCTGCGCCTCGTCCATCGGAAGCACCCAGAAACCGTAGCGGTTAATCCCCTTCCGATCGCCGAGCGCTTCGTTCAGCGCTTCGCCCAGAACAATTCCGACATCCTCAACGAGATGGTGATAATCGACCTCAATATCGCCCGCCGCTTTAATCTTCAGATCAAAGAGCGCATGTTTGGCGAGCAGATCGAGCATATGGTCAAAAAACGGAACCCCGGTGGAAATCGAATAATCGGCCTTGCCGTCGATATTCAGCGAAAGCTCAATCTGCGTCTCTTTCGTATTGCGGGTGATCTGGGCGGTCCGAACTGGCTGCATACGTTTTCCTTTGGTTATTGAGACAAACTGAACGCTGCAACCGGCGTGTAAGAACCCTTCGTCTCACTCGGCGAATCGCAGAAAGGGGAAATTAGAACCTCGCCTTCCCGCGGTCAACCCAATATCTTCAAACAGAGTTCATCGGTATTGAAATGCCGATTCCCGATACAGATGTATTTCCCTCAATTTACCCAAAACGAGGAGCAGTCATGGAACATCTAAAAGGCAAAGCGCTAAATCTGAAGGAGGAGATCGCCTACGCCGACGGCGCGGTGATCAGCAAAACCCTGCTCAAGAAGGCAACGGGCAACATTACGCTCTTCTCCTTCGACAAGGGGCAGGGATTGAGTGAACACACCTCACCGTTCGATGCCGTCGTCCAGGTCGTCGAAGGCGAAGGCGCGTTCATCATCGACGGCCAGCTCAAAACCGTAAAAGAAGGCGAAATGATCATCATGCCCGCCAATATTCCGCACGACGTCCAGGCCGCCGAACAACCCTTCAAGATGCTGCTCACCATGATCCGGTCGGAACAGTAGACTAATTACAAAATGATTATGGACAGAATGATTTTCAACGGACCCGGAGAATCATTCCCGCCATTCTTCCTCTTCGTTGCGTGTGTTCCGCGTATTCCGTGGTTGCATATCGTTTTCCTGGTTTTTTAAACGTGCTCCGGCCTCGAGCCTACAGTTTAAACACCGAGCCGACGCGCTTGCAGCCCAGCTTCTCGTAATACCGGTCCTCGTCGGAAAGCACATAAACGTCCCGGTCCGGATGCTGCTGCTTTATCCTTTCCAGCAGCGCTTTGCCGTAGCCGTTGTTCCTGCAGACCGGCGCAACATAGAGTTCGCTGACGTAGATGCCGAGTCCGTCCACCATCGCGCGCAGATATCCACAAATCCGCCCTTGGCTCTCGCAGACATAGGTCTCTCCATCCAGCAAGGCTCTCCTGAAGACCTCGATCTTGTCGTCGCCCGTGAACGAATTCCAGTCCGGTTCCGCCTTCATGAGCGCGATCAGCCCGGATTCGTGCGTCTGGTCGTATCTGAAAATATTGATCATCCCGGCTCCCGTCATTGAATGTTTGGCGTGAGATTCCGTGGCTTTGAGAATTCCTTCCTGTGCAAAAACAAATACACCAACATGAGTGCTCCGAATATTGTTCCCATCAAGCCAAAGAGAGGGCCTCCCAATACCATGACAGATCCTGTGACCGCTAACTTCTTCCCTTTTGTATACATATTAACACTCATGACCGGCGCAGTTTTCCGCAGTGGGTCCGAGGTCGTGATCCCTGCGGGAAGCGGCACCCTTTTGCAGGACAGCATCCCCTGATGAATCCCACATGTTACCCAACAAACCCACTGAAACAAACGCATATTATCCGCAATCGATACAAAGAAAAGGATGAACGTCGGAATTTCCGGCACAGCGACATTTTCGGCAGGATGCCGGCCGTTTCTCTGAAGACCTTTGCCGTCATTTTTGGCAGCTGATAAAGAAAAAACAGGTTGCGAAGTGGTTTTTTGAGCGGTTGCTGGTTGCGCAATTGCGTGCAATGGATTATCGGTCTATCACTTGAACAACGGGAGGTTGTCATGAAAAAATGGATCTTTGGAACCCCGGTCAACGGCATACTGCCCTCGATCGGCCTGCTGCTGAATCGCCTGGTGTTTGGCGGCTTCATGCTTTATGGACACGGTTGGAGCAAGCTGATGTCGTTCAGCGAGCGCGCGTCCGACTTCCCCGATCCGCTTGGAATCGGCAACACGGCCAGCATGGCCGCCGCCATCTTCGGCGAAGTGGTCTGCTCGGCGCTTATCGTTCTGGGCGTGGCAACCCGCATTTCGGCGCTTCCGCTGATCTTTACCATGGGCGTTGCCGCCTTTGTTGTCCATGCCGACGCAGCGCTCTTTATGAGTGGCGGTGGCGCCGCAAAGGAACCCGCCCTGCTCTACCTCACCGCTGCGGCGTTACTCTTCTTCACGGGTGCCGGCCGCTTTTCCATCGATGGCATCATTGGCCGCACAGGTTAACTCGCTTTCCCGTTAAATTAAGAGGCTTGCCCGCGGGGGTTCCGTGGACTGCCTCCGTTGCCTTTCGGATAGCCTTGGGACCAAGTGAAAATGGTTTTATGGAGCAACAGCGCAGCGCAGTGGTTTGCTTCCGTCATGAGCATCCATTTCTCTGTTGATGTGTCGATGTTTATTGAACCAATTCCTCCACGAATTTTTTGGCATCGGTTAGATTCATTCCAAAAGCTTGTCTAGCAAGCTTTATTGCAGCCATGACATTCCCTCGTTGGGCCAGAAAAAGTATACGATCCTCCATCTCTCTTTTATCTGAAGAGGTCAATGTCATGTTGTTAATTTCTTTGCTGAGAGGGAGAATCTTGACTCCTCTGTCAGAAAGAAGCGTGATTGCCTTCATGGGATGAGGTTGAATTCTATCCTTAGGAGATCGTAACTCGATCCGTATCGTATGGTCTCCCACAACCGATACTGGATAGTGGTTGTATTTGGTGCTCGACTTCACAAATCTACCCGTCAGCGGGGCCTTCATATTTCGTTCCTGTTTGAGTATTTCCTTCAGATCGGAAAGGTCCTGTTGCTTCAGATTCAAGTCCAGAAAGGTGTGAGATGAAGTCTGTCGTCCACCACTAAAGCCATATTGGATAATTCTCTGTTTGGTGATCCGCGCTGATTCAATTTCTCTTAAAGAAATTTGAATGACCTGAGGATCTGTTTCGGGGAAATGGGCATTTTCATAGCTCCTGAATTTTATGGAGATTCTATCGGGTTCCAATATGAAGAGCCAATTTGAGGGGGCTAATGCTTTCTTGAAGAGAGAGAAAGCAAAAAGTGCAAACAGCCCCATAAATCCGCAAACAAAGAGAGCGACACCCAATGGACAGTCTCCAAAATGATACCAGCAAATAACCCCAACAGCTAAACCACTGAATACCAGCAGAATAATCGCATGAATCAATGCCGATTGCTTGAATGTCGTATGCCGACCAGTTACTTCAATTTTTTGTACGATATCCATGCGTCTTCTTTAATACAACGATCGGTTTTTGACGTGCATGGAAATCAAACGTCCACCACAAAGATTGTGCGAGTTATCGAGTAACGTCCGCGTGCTTGGTCGTTCATCGTTGCTGCCCGTGCTCAATCCGTTCGATCCGGTTTGTATCGAATCCAAATTCGGCGGCCATCTGGACCAGCCGGTCGATTTCCGATGCCGGAGTGGCGGGGTCGCGGACCAGAATCCAGAAATAGTTGAAGTTTGGACCGGTGACGATCGCCTCACTGTAATCCTCATCGAGATGGATGATCTTGTAGGTGGCGAAGAACGGGCCGAAAAAGCTCACCTTGAGCCATCCCTGGCTTGGATCGTCCTTAAACTTCGCGACGCCGACCGCCTCCTTCCATTTTTCTTTTTCCGGATCATATCCCCGATTAACGACCTTGACCGTACCATTGGTGTTTAGGGAGTATTGCGCGCTGACGGATGTCAGCCCCTTTTCAAACCGGTGGGGGAAGCGCGCGGCCTCGTACCACGTGCCGAGATAGCGTTCGAGCTCAAACCCTGAAACCGGTTCAAGCCCCGATGTACTACGGCAACCGGCGGTCAACGCCAGACCCAGGAACATCAGACAGGCAGGCATCTTTTTCTTCGTTTTCATTTCTCAATCCCGATAAAGTCCACCTTCAAACTCCGCCAACTCAAGTCCGGCAACAAAGGCGTGCTGAATCCTTGGAAAGTGAAAAAACATCCATCCCGCGCTCAGAAGTCCCGCTACAATCGATGCCGCAGGCTGGTATTGGACTGGCGGGAGAATCATGCCGAAAAGCGCACAGGTGTTAACCGTCCCCCAACAGATCAGCATACAATTGAATAGTCCTCGGTTGTATGCATAAAGCCGTTGCTCCGCTTCACTCAATCCCTCGGGCACCGGCACGACGGAAGGCGGAGTATTCGCTGAGAGTAGATTGTTCAAGAGTGATGGCCTCCCTCGCACCACATTGGCGATGGTCCGAGGTGAAAGGAAAAACCAACGCAAAGCCAATGAAACGATTAGCATCATGATTCCCATCATCCCCGCTATGATCAAAAGTTGATTGGATGCCGAAGCGCTTTCAGCCGCCTCTTTAGAGCGAAGCCACGCAAGATAGCTATAGATTCCGAAGGTTGGGAAAATCCCAACCCAGATCAGTTTTAATAATCTCTCCTGCGGTCGAATGGCCGCAACCAACTCTTCAGACAACGTCATCATTCATCCTTTCCACTGATCACCTCTGTATACCGTCCGCATGCAGTAAGACGTAAAAACTCATTAGGGCGTTATAATCTAATTTTTAACCAAAAGAAGGCTCATGATGAGAAAAATATAGATTAGCGCTGCACTTTTGCGGACACGGCTCTCAAAACCTATTCTGAAACTAGCAATTATGGTCCAAGCAGCTTTTCTTCTTTGGCGTCAAGCAATCGCTGAATGCCGTCTTCTAATGTCTGCGCGGCGGGTTCCCATAGGTTCTTCCGCTCCTTCTCCAGTATAGCTTTGAGTCTTGGGACGTCGTCGGGCGTGAAGAGCGTGTCGGCCCAGAGGCCCATGCGCTCAACCATTCGGCTATAGGTTTGCTCGTCCCAATCCACATCGATCCACAGGTTTTTGCGTTCGAGCAGTTCGAGTAAGCGCTCGGACGAAAGGCGCAGTGTGGGGGCGTGCGGCCAGAAAGGATCTTCGGAAGGAGCGAAATCGCGGAGTCTGGGTAAAAGCAAAAATACTTTGGCTTCCAGCTCAGGAGAGCGTTGATTCAATTCGCGTGCCATCTTTTGGCGATTATATTCAAACATGGCCTGTTTCGCTGCTTGTTCTCTCTCTTTGGTCTGCGCGGCGGTTTCCCCTGGCCACGGAATGGACGTGGTGTTGTACCGATCAAGCGCCCATCGCTCTCTTTTAACCCGCAACTGCCAGTACCACAGACAATCCTTCCCCCCAGAATTATTTGCCCACCAACGCATAAATTCAAATTGGGTTTTAAATCGCGTTCCGGTCATCAATTCCAGACTTCTTTTTGCATAGTCGCTCACCTTTTGTTTCCGCCAGCTACGGTCCGGCACAAGATCATGATTCGTCAGCAAAACAAAGCGTTCCGCTGGACTTAGGATAGGGGCATAACGAGGAGATAAAGGTGTAATATTCAACCCCAGAAAGGGCGGAGCATCAGCATGGTCATCAATCAACTCAGCGATGAACGGGATATCCTCTGGATTATGTAGAACCGCCAACGCTTCGGCGGCCAGCGCACGAATATCTGGAGAATTATTTTTGAGCAACACTCGTAGCGTTTCTGCATTGTCTTCGACAAATGAACGCGGGATTAAAGGCTGGAAGTTAGCTTTGTACTCAGGTGGATTAGTAAATACATAAAAAATACCATCTTCCAAACGGCCCAAATAATTCCATGCCCATGGCCGATAGCTTTGATAGCGGATAACATGCTTTTTTAGTGGGAACTCTTCAAGCTCAGCGTCAGAGAGCTCTCTCTCAATCGGCCGCCAACGCTTATTGAACTCCTTTCTTCGGGATAATGTGGGTTTCTTAGCTTCCATTTCCCAAATACGGCTGGCCTCGGAAGCTCTTCGTAACACACCCACAACGTCCTCGGAATCGCGCGAGAAGGGAACCGGACCTTTGGTGCCATGCATTGTTTTACACCCCGCAATCCCAATCAAACAAACCGCCATTAAAAATGCTCTCATGCTC
This sequence comes from Pontiellaceae bacterium, assembly GCA_016937035.1. The sequence goes on along the minus strand of JAFGWS010000163.1, from coordinate 20,414 downwards.
ACAATGCACTTCTTTAGTTAAAGTTGCTCCATTGTCACATTTAAACGACAATAGATCAAGACCTTTTTCGCTAGCAGACGGGGCGATTGCAGGGAGGTTCATTTCTTAATCATTCGGGAACTACAGCCAAGCAATGTGAGATCATTTTAGGAGCTGAAATAATGACCGAAGGGAATGGTTCATACGCATAAAGGAAGAAGCAACGAATATATGAAAAGCCGCGAATCAGAAAAAACGACGATTCGTAGCCAACAAACTGCTTACGAGTGCACGTGTTGTCAACTTGGTTGTGGCTGAACTGTGTATATGTATTTACCACGGAGGCGTAGAGGCACAGAGATTGGGAGAAGCTCTATATGAGCGCTGAGGAAAAGCATGCACCGTTGTTTGATTTCAAGTTTCAGGTTTCAGGTTTCATTCCTCACTCCCCGAGTTTCTCGCATAAAGCGTTGAGCCGTGCAGAGCGGCCTGCTATTTTCCCGATCGATTTTACGAACAAGAATAACCGCCTCAAAAAAACCGAAGGTTTTGCGCGAGGTTAAGGAGAAAGAGAATGTCCATTCATCCTCATGCCGGAAAACCCGTTGCTAAAGAAAACTTGGTCGACGTTGCCGAGCTCGTCAGTCTCTACTATGAAACGCAGCCAGATGTGAGCCATCTCGACCAGCGCGTGGCGTTCGGCACGTCCGGGCATCGTGGAAGCTCGCTGAAAACCAGCTTTACGGAAGATCACATCATGGCGATTGCGCAGGCCATCTGCGATTACCGTGCGGAGCAGGGCATTACCGGCCCGCTCTTTATGGGGAAAGACACGCACGCGCTCTCGATCCCCGCTGAAAAAACCGCGCTGCAGGTGTTTGCCGCCAATGACGTGACCGTGATGATTGACCGCGACGGCGGCTACACGCCGACGCCGGTGATCTCCCACGCCATCCTTTCCTATAACAAAGGCCGCACGAACGGACTCGCTGATGGCGTGGTCATTACGCCGTCGCACAATCCGCCCGACAACGGCGGTTTCAAATATAATCCGCCGCACGGCGGCCCGGCCGATACCGATGCGACCGGCTGGATTGCCGACCGTGCCAACGAACTGCTGGCGGATAACAACGATGAGGTCGAGAGCATCTATTATCCCGACGCGCTCGCGGCCGATACTACGTGCGCTTATGACTTTATCTCGCCGTATGTCGCCGATCTCGAAAACGTGATCGACATGGAGGCCATCCGAAAGGCCGGGCTGAAAATCTGCGCCGACGCGATGGGCGGCTCCGGCCTGCGCTACTGGAAGCCGATCGCTGAAAAATACGGCCTCGACATTACCCTGCGCAACGCCACCGTAGATTATACCTTCAGCTTTATGAGCGTGGACCACGACGGCAAGGTTCGGATGGACTGCTCCTCGCCCTACGCCATGGCGAGCCTGATCGATCTCAAAGACGATTTTGATATCGCTTTCGGCAACGACCCCGACTACGACCGCCACGGCATCGTCACCAAATCTTCCGGCCTAATGAATCCCAATCACTATCTGGCCGTCGCCATCCACTATCTCTTCGCCAACCGCAGCGGATGGAATCCCGATGCAGCGGTCGGTAAAACGCTGGTCAGCTCATCGATGATCAACCGCGTGGCCGCATCGCTCGGGCGCAAACTGATGGAGGTTCCGGTCGGCTTTAAATGGTTCGTCGACGGCCTCATCGATGGCTCGTACGGCTTCGGCGGCGAAGAGTCCGCCGGCGCATCGTTCCTGCGTAAAGACGGCACCGTCTGGAGCACCGATAAAGACGGCATCATTCTCAGTCTACTCGCCTGCGAGATCCTCGCCGTCACCGGAAAAGATCCGGGCGAGCACTATCAGGAACTGGTTGCCCAATTTGGTAATCCGGTCTACGCCCGCGTCGATGCCGCCGCCAACCGCGAAGAAAAGGCCAAGCTCGCTGCGCTCTCGCCGGAGCAGGTGAAAGCCGAAACGCTCGCCGGCGATCCGATCACCGCCACGCTGACCCACGCGCCTGCCAACGGAGCGTCCATCGGCGGCCTCAAGGTCTGCACGGAAAACGGCTGGTTTGCCGCGCGCCCCTCCGGTACAGAGGATGTGTACAAAATCTACGCGGAAAGCTTCAAGGGCGAAGAGCACCTGAAGCAGATCCAAGCGGAAGCCAAGGAAATCGTAAACGCCGCTTTGGCATAAAGCGGCTGTTTTCAGGCTTATTTCCGCTCAAGATATTTCATAATCCCCTTAGCCGTTTCCATGCCGTCGGCGATCGCGCGCACCACCAGCGATTGTCCGCTCACCATATCGCCCGACGCAAAAATACCCGGCGTACTGGTTTGATGATCGGCATTGACCTGAATGTTTCCACGGGCATCCCGCTTCAATTCAAGGGCCTCGGCCACTTTGTTTTCGCCGGGCCCGGTGAAGCCCATGGCCAGCAGGACGAGATCCGCCTCCACGTCAAACGCGGTGCCTTCCTTCTCCACCATCTTGAAGCGTCCGTTTTCCTTCACCCATTCCACTTCCACGCATTGCAGGCCGGTGACCTGTCCGTCCTTGCCGTAAAACTGACGGGTGTTGACGCACCAGCGGCGTTCGCCGCCTTCTTTGTGGCTGCTGGATTCGCGATGAATACGCGGCCATTCGGGCCAGGGATTATCCGGTGTACGCTCCGCAGGCGGCTTCGGCATGATTTCAATCTGCAACACGCTTTTCGCCTCCTGTCGGAGCGAGGTCCCCAGGCAGTCCGACCCGGTATCCCCGCCGCCGATCACCACCACGCGTTTATCTTTGGCGGTAATCACCTGAGCCTCAGGAATCTCTTCGCCGTCGTCCCGGCGATTCTGCTGCATCAGAAAATCCATCGCAAAATGAATGCCGCCGTTTTCACGTCCGGGCACCGCCATATCGCGCGGCTCGCGCGAACCGCAACAAAGACAAACCACATCGAAGCGATCTTTCAGGTAATGATACGAGACATCTTCCCCAACGCGCACGCCGCATTCAAAGACAATCCCTTCCTTCTCCATCAGGCGAATACGCCGATCCACCACCTGCTTATCCAGTTTAAAATTCGGAATCCCGTACCGCAGAATACCACCGGGGTGCCGGGCCTCATCATACACCGTAACCCGGTATCCGGCCCGATTCAGCATTTCGGCCACAGCCAGCCCCGCAGGCCCGGATCCGATCACGGCAACCAACCCTTCTTTCCGCACGGCAGGCGGACGCCCCAGCAGCCCGTTTTCATAGCCATAATCCATCACCGCACGTTCCATCTGGCGAATGGTCACCGCCTCGCCGCCAAGAGCGGCCACGCAAGAGGTTTCACACATGGCGGGGCAAATCCGCCCGGTAAATTCAGGAAACGGATTGGTGGAAAGCAACAGCTCAAGGGCATCCGCCCAACGCCCCTGATACACCAGCTCGTTGCACTCCGGGATAACATTGGATACCGGACAGCCGTATCCATGGCAAAACGGCGTGCCGCACTCCATGCAGCGCGCGGTCTGACCGCGCACCTGATCATACGTCAGATCCTGCTCGACCGGCTCGAAGTCCAGCAGGCGGATCCCCACCGGACGATATCCCGCTTCCTTGCGCTCTTCCAAAAAACCCAATGGCTTAGTCATTGACCACCTCCGCACGCTTCGTCTCTTCATCTTCTCGGCTCAGCATCCCGAGCACTTTCTTGTATTCCATCGGGAACACCTTCACGAAATAACCCAGGGCTGTTTCCCAGTCATCGAGAATGGCCTTGGCCTTCGGACTGCCTGTATACTGATAATGATTCTCAATCAGGGTTCTGAGCTCGCGTTCCTCCGTCCGGCAGGAAACCAGCTCCAGGTCAATCATATCCAGGTTGCACCGCTCATCAAACAGACCGGTTTCATCGTAGACATAGGCAATGCCGCCGCTCATCCCCGCCCCGAAGTTCACGCCCGTGGGTCCGAGAATCACCACGTGTCCGCCGGTCATGTATTCGCAGGCGTGATCACCCACGCCTTCCACCACCGCCATGGCTCCGCTGTTCCGGATGCCGAAGCGTTCACCCGCACACCCGTTGAGGTACAGCTCACCGCACGTGGCTCCGTAAAGCAGTACATTGCCTGCAATAACACTTTCAGAAGGATTAAACACAGATTTTTCAGGGGGGCGCACAATGATTTTTCCACCCGAAAGGCCTTTCCCCACATAGTCGTTCGCTTCTCCTTCCAGAATCATCGTCATCCCCTTCGAAGCAAACGCGCCGAAACTCTGACCGGCGGAGCCGGTAAAGCGCAGCGTGATGGTATCTTCGGGAAGCCCCTTATGGCCGTGGCGACGGGCGATTTCCGATGAAATAACCGTCCCGACCGTCCGGTGATAGTTTCGGATCGGCACCGCCAGTTCAACCGGGCTGCCCTGCTCCAGCGCGGGTGCCAGACGGTCCAGCAATTCCAGATCCAGTGCTTTTTCCACCCCATGCTCCTGCTTCTGCATGCAGCGCACTTCATCGGGCTTTGCTTCCGGCCGGTAGAGAATGCGGGAAAGGTCCACTCCCTTCGCCTTCCAGAATTCAATCGCGTCGTTCATCTCCAGCAGATCGCTGCGGCCCACCAGTTCATCCAGTGTGCGCATACCGAGTTGAGCCATATATGAACGCACCTCTTCCGCAATGAATCGCAAGAAATTGATGATATACTGCGGATCGCCGCGATAGCATTTCCGCAACTGCGGATCCTGCGTGGCCACTCCAACCGGACAGGTGTTGCGATGGCAATCGCGCATCATCACGCACCCGCAAATCACGAGCGGCGCCGTGGCAAATCCGAACTCTTCCGCTCCCAGCATCGCTCCGATCACCACATCGCGTCCGGTCTTAAGCTGACCATCCACCTGCAGACGGACCCGGTTGCGCAGATGATTCAGTACCAGCGTCTGCTGCGTTTCGCTCAACCCCAGTTCCCAGGATACGCCCGCGTGTTTGATGGACGACAACGGAGACGCCCCCGTTCCTCCATCACAGCCGCTGATGAGAATCATATCGGCTTTCCCCTTGGCCACACCCGCGGCCACCGTCCCCACGCCGACCTCAGAAACCAGCTTCACGGAAACGCGCGCATTGCGGTTGGCGCAGTGCAGATCGTAGATTAACTGGGCGATGTCTTCGATGGAATAAATGTCGTGATGCGGCGGCGGTGAAATGAGCGTTACCCCCGGCGTGGAATGCCGAACCCGTGCAATCTCTTTGTTCACCTTGTGCCCCGGAAGCTGACCGCCCTCGCCCGGCTTGGCTCCCTGCGCAATTTTAATCTGCAGCTCGCGCGCATTCACCAGATATTCAGCCGTCACGCCGAAACGTCCGCTGGCCACCTGCTTGATCGCACTGCACCGCGAATCACCGTTGGGCAGGGGCTTGTACCGTTCGGCATCTTCCCCGCCCTCGCCGCTGTTGCTCATTCCGCCAATACGGTTCATGGCGATTGCCAATGTTTCGTGCGCCTCCCGACTGATCGAGCCGAACGACATCGCCCCGGTCACAAAACGCTTCATGATGGATTCCGCCGGCTCGACCTCCTCCAGCGGAACTGACGTAACCTGCTTGAAGCGGAACAATCCGCGCAACGTACTCTGATGCCGCGACTGATCATTGATCAGTTCCGCATAGCGCTGATACTTCTCCACGCTGTTTTCACGCGTCGCCTGCTGCAGCAGCGAAATGGCCTGAGGCGTCCAAAGGTGCCGCTCCCCATCCTTGCGGTAGCTGTAATGTCCGCCCGAAGGCAGCAAATCCACCCGCAGCAGTTTCTGTCCGGCTGCCTTGCAACGCTCATTCGCTTCCCGGGCGATCCCGTCCATTCCGATGCCTTCCACACGCGAAGGAGTTCCTTTAAAGTAGCGGCAAATCACATCCTGCGTGAGGCCGACGGCTTCAAACACCTGCGCATTCCGATAACTGCGCAGGGTGGAAATACCCATTTTCGACATGATTTTCAGCAACCCCTTACGCAGTGCATCAATGTAATTCTCGATGGCCCGCGTCACCGGCAGATCCTGCGGCAGCTCTTTTTTCACGGCCAGATCGGCGATGATATCGTAGGCCAGCCAAGGGTTTACCGCCGAGGCGCCATAGCCCAGCAGCAGCGCCATATGCATCACCTCACGCGCTTCACCGGTTTCCACGAGAAGCCCTGTCCGCGTACGCAGTCCTTTGGAAATCAGATACCGGTTCACCGCTGCCACAGCCAACAGCGCCGGAATCGGAGCATGATGCTCCTCCACATCCCGGTCGCTCAGCACGAGAATACGGCAGCCGTTCTGAACCGCATGCTCCGCCCTGCGGCACAATCCGTCCAGCGCATCTTCGAGCTCGCGACCGTTTCCGCCCTGCGCAAACTGCATGAGCAGGGTCGCGCTGCGGAAATCCTCGTGCCGCAGATCACGAATGCGCTGCAGATCGTCGTTGGAAAGAATGGGATGCTTCAGCTTCACGAGGCGCGCATGCTGCGGAGATTCCCGCAGGATGTCATCCGTATTTCCCAGGAACGTCATCAGCGACATCACCAGCTCTTCCCGGTACGGATCAATCGGCGGATTGGTCACCTGCGCAAAAATCTGTTTAAAATACCAATACAGCAGTTGCGGCCTCTCGGAAAGAACCGCCAACGGCTGATCGGCCCCCATCGACCCGATCGGCTCATGCCCCGCCACGGCCATGGGGCCCAGAATTACACTCAGATCTTCCCGGGAATACCCGAACAGCTTCTCGCTGTAACGCAGTTTTTCTCCATCCACACAAACCGGACCGACCGCCCCGAAAAACCCGTGAATATCAATCCGGTTCTCATCCACCCAGCGCCGATAAGGCTGCCGGCGAGCTAACCGGTTTTTGATTTCCATATCTTTCATCAGCCGGTTGGCGGCCGTATCCACCAGCAGCATTTCGCCCGGACGCAAGGCCCCTTTTTCGCGTACCTCCTCCGGAGGAATATCCAGCACCCCCGCTTCGGAAGCAAACACCATAAACCCGTCATGCGTAACCGTATAACGGGCCGGACGCAATCCATTGCGGTCCAGCACGGCACCGATAAAACGCCCATCGGTATACGCCAGCGCCGCAGGGCCGTCCCACGGCTCCATCAACCCCGCATGATATTCAAAGAATCCGCGCAGATCCGGTCCGATGGGATATTTCACGCCCCACGCCTGCGGCACCAGCATGGCCATGGCATGTTCCAACGACCTTCCGCTTTTGTATAGCAGCTCCAGCACATTATCCAGCGCCGCGGAATCGCTGCATCCTTCTTCCACCACCGGCAGCACCTTGCGGATATCGTCGCCCAACACTTCCGATTTCAGATTCTCTTCGCGCGAAGCAATCCAGTTTCGGTTGCCGCGCAGCGTATTGATTTCGCCATTGTGCGCCAGATAGCGGAACGGCTGCGCCAACGCCCAGGAAGGAAACGTGTTGGTGCTGTAACGCTGATGCACCACCACAATCGCCGATTCCATATCCGTATCGTTTAAATCAGGATAAAAGGCCGCCAACTGCTTCGGCAGCATCAGCCCCTTGTACACAATTGTCCGCGCCGAAAAACTCGGCACATAAAAGTGATCATCCGGTCCCAGCCGTGAGGCCCCCCATTTTTCACACTGCTTGCGAACCACAAAGAGTTTCCGTTCCAGCGCATCGCCCGAAAGCCCCCCCACAAAACACTGGGCAATGTGCGGCATCTCAGCGCGTGCTTTCCGGCCCAGGGCATCCGGGTTGACCGGCACTTCGCGCCAGCCCAGCCATTGGAGCCCTTCACGCTGAACAATGGATTCCACCTCCCGCATACATCGTGCCCGCACATCCTCAGCCTGCGGCAGGAAAAACATGCCCACGCCGTAGGCATCCGGTTCCGGCAGTTCCATATTGAGCCCACCATACACCTTGCGGAAAAAACGGTCCGGAAGCTGGAAAAGCAGACCGACTCCGTCGCCGGTTTCCGGGTCCGCACCCGTGGCACCACGGTGCAGCAGATTCTTGAGCACGACAATGCTTTTCTCCAGCAGCGCGTGGGATTTTCCCCCGTGAATGTTCACGAGAAAACCGACGCCGCAGGCATCGTGTTCATATTCGGGATCATACAGGCCCTGCTTCTTCGGGAAGCGGGCCAATCGTTGGTGTGCCAAATCTTCTTCGGTTCTTGTTTCAACAGGATGCATGATTTAAATCTCCTTCTTCACGGACGAAATATCGCCCTGCTCTCTCTCTCCAAATAGCGAACAGTACGCGACAGAAAAACCGCCGCGCACCACTCGTTTTAACCTGTTTTTTGTCTGATTATTACATCATGAACAGCATTTCTGCATACGACGGCAACGGCCAGATATAATCCGGAATCAATCCTTCGAGTTCATCCACCGGCGCACGTAGTGCCTGGGTGGCTTCAATCATCCCGGAAGTATCCCCTTCGTCGATTTTCGCTTCCAAGATCTTGATGGCCGCCAGCATCACTTCCGTCTGCGCACAGATATCGTTCAGCAGAGCCAGCACGCCCGAGACAGAACCGCCGCTGACCTCTTTGACGGCCTTGATGCTGGAAGCCAGTTCCGACTGTGCACTGATACAGGCCGGCGCAATCAGCGTCTTGGCCATGGTCACCGCGCAACGGGCTTCAATCAGCACCACGCGCTGATACCCTTCGATATACACTTCGTAGCGGGACTCCAGCTCGCGTTCACTCAGAATCCCATATTTGCTCAAAAGGCTCCTCGCCTTCTCCGTGCGGTAGCAGGCGAGTGCTTCCGGCGTCTTGCGCAAATTCGGCAGACCGCGGCGTTCTGCTTCGGTCACCCAACGATCCGTGTAACCATCCCCGTCGAAAAGCACGCGTTTGTGCTTCTTGACGATATCACCCAGGATGCTCTGCAGTGCCGCATTGAAATCTTCGCCTGCTTTCACTGCTTTTTCCATCTTGGTGCAGATTTCATCCAGCGCTTCCGCCACAATCGTGTTCAACACCACATTGGCCGCCGAAGGATTCTGCTCCGACCCCACCGCACGGAACTCAAACTTGTTGCCGGTGAAGGCAAAGGGCGACGTACGGTTGCGGTCCGTGTTGCCGCGCGGAAGACACGGAATGGAATCCACACCCAGTTCAATAATGCCGCCCTTCTTCGAGCTGTTGGCGCCGCCCTTTTCAATCTGCTCCACGATATCCGTAAGCTGATCGCCCAGGAAAATCGAAATAATGGCCGGGGGGGCTTCGTTGGCTCCCAGACGGTGATCATTGCCCGCCGTGGCTACCGTGGCGCGCAGCAGATCCGCATGCACATCCACCGCCTTCATCAACGCGCAGATCATCGTCAGGAACTTTGCATTTTCGTGGGGACTATCGCCGGGGCTCAGCCAGTTCTTACCATCCGGCCCGCTGACCGACCAGTTGTTGTGCTTCCCGGAGCCGTTCACCCCCGCAAACGGTTTTTCATGCAGCAGGCAGAAAAAGCCGTGCTCATCCGCCACTTTGCGGATGATTTCCATCGTCAGCATGTTGTGGTCAACCGCCAGGTTCAGTTCTTCAAACATCGGGGCAATTTCAAACTGGGCCGGGCACACTTCGTTGTGGCGCGTACGCGCCGGCACGCCAAGTCGCCAGAGTTCCTTGTCCAGATCGGCCATAAATGAAAGCACGCGGCTCTTGATGGCCCCGAAGTAATGATCTTCAAGCTGCTGGTGTTTGGCGGGAGAACGACCGAACAGCGTCCGGCCGCACTGCAGCAGATCCAGCCGCATTTCATAAAACTCCTTGTCGATCAGGAAATACTCCTGCTCGGCGCCCAGCGTTACCACCGCACGTCCGCCCGGCACTTCAATACCGAACAGTTTGCCAAGGCGGCAGACCTGCTTGTTCAAAGCGTTCATGGAGCGCAGCAACGGCGTCTTCTTGTCCAGCGCCTCCCCGTGGTAGCCGCAGAACACCGTCGGGATGCAAAGCGTTGCACCTGCGGCATCATTCTTGATGAAGGCCGGACTGGTCGGATCCCATCCGGTGTAGCCGCGTGCTTCAAACGTAGCCCGCAGACCGCCCGAAGGAAAACTGGAAGCATCCGGCTCGCCCTGAATCAGCTCCTCTCCGGAAAATTTCGCAAGCGCACCACCTTCTCCGTCTGGAACCAGAAAAGAATCATGTTTTTCAGCGGTCGCGCCGGTCAGCGGCTGGAACCAATGGGTGTAATGCGTGGCCCCTCGTTCCATGGCCCACACCTTCATCGCTTCGGCCACTTCATTCGCAATCCCCGGGTCAATCGTCGCGCCGCTGCGGATCGTCGCCGACAACGACTTAAACGCCGACTCCGACAAATACTCCCGCATTACCTTCAAGCTGAACACATTCTCGCCGAACTGATCCACCGCCGTCTTAATGTTACTCATCGTTCACTCCTTATAGAAAAAATCCACCCGCCTGTGACGACACCACATCGGGAAGCCCTAAAGCCGTCCTCACATTTGTTCGTAGTCGGTCCGCTATAAGCGCAAATAGCATGCCAAGCTGATAAAGATAATCGCATCTTCCTGCCGTCCATTATGATACATCCTGCCCCACGGCAAGCGCCCGAAGCAAATGGGGCAGGAATCCGACAAATTTGTAACCAAAAATCCCTTATTGTTACATTTTTGAAGTCAACGGGGCTCGCCTTCGCCTCTTTCCGATCCGATCCCGCGCTCACCGCAGTTCTTCTCTGCGCCCTGCGAAAATCACCGCACACAATCCTCGCCGACATTCCCCGCTATGGGTCACCTACCCAGGAACCTCAGAAAAAAAGGATGTTATTCCCCTTGGCTTTGGCAGCAAAGTTTACCTGATGAGACTCAACAAAGCTACTGAAAAAATCGTTTTCCCGCGAATCGATACTTTTTTTGTTTTACAGTTGGCTAATAGACTAACTATAAGGGGTCATGAAAACGACTCTTGAAATCATGAAAGCTCTCTCCGACCGCAACCGCCTGCGGGTCGCGGCAGCCCTGATGGAACAGAAAGAGCTGTGCGCCTGCCAGATTGTCGAACTGCTCCAAGTGGCCGGTGCGACGGCTTCGCGGCACATGGATTTGCTGATCCGCGCCGGCTTGGTCGAAAGCCGCAAGGACGGTCGCTGGGTCTACTACAGACTGGGAAACGGGTTTCCCCCTCCGCTTTTCCAGTGGCTGGAAGATCTGCTCCGAAACGATCCGGACATCCAGACGGATCGGAAAACCCTGATCAAAATAACCGGATGCAAACCATGAATGGAAAAATGAAAATTCTCTTCCTCTGTACGGGAAACTCCTGCCGCAGCCAAATGGCCGAGGGCTGGGCGCGTGCACTCAAGGGCGACATGATCGAGGCCTATTCCGCAGGCATCGAAACCCACGGCCTCAATCCCAACGCGGTTAAGGTCATGGCCGAGGCGGGCGTGGACATATCCGGACACGCGTCGACCCATATCCGCGACCTGCTCCACATCCCGTTCGATGTCGTCGTCACCGTTTGCGGCCACGCCAACGAGCATTGCCCACTCTTCCCCGGCAAGGCGCCCCGAATCGTTCATGCCGGTTTCGCCGATCCGCCGAAGCTTGCTCGCGAACTGGCGGCACGAGGAGCGAATGAAGAGGCGCAGCTCGACTGCTACCGCCGCGTGCGGGACGAAATCAAGGCGTTTGTGGATCAGCTTCCCGGCAATCTGGATAAAAACGCGTCATTAAGCAGACAATGAATCGATCGTATTACCACGAATGAGGGAACATTGGTTTTCGAAGAGCAGGTTGCATTGCTGCGACAAAGCCGGTTCGAGGGCCATGATGATGAAGGTGGCTGTTTTACCGGCCGTCGAAATCCCCGCATTCCCAGACGGGCAGGACAATGTTCTTTTCCGCGGCGAGGCCTAGGACGGTCTTGATGATCGGGCACCCTTTGCTTTCCGTTTCCGGCTTGAATCTCTTGCAGTCCCAGCACATGCAGAATTCCTTCTGCCGGCCTTTGATGTCGGAGCGTACCCAGGCCTTCTTGCCGTTGCGCTCATAGTTTTCGTACATGTTGTTTCTCCTTACAATGCCTTTCGATCCTCATCCGTTTTCATGAGTAGATCACATGACAAAGGGACCTTCAAATTGAATTCCAGGATTTCTTTTCACCTCCAACCTACCCTTTTTGTTAGCGACCAAGGTCCCTCTGAAACCGATCTTATTCCGATTACGCGAAGCTGCGAGCATGCTGTTGGCCGTTTCCTCGGCACGCCTGTAGCTCTCCGCCTCCTGCATTTCGAAAGCGACATAGTTTGTTTCGTACTCTTCGGCCTCGGGATAGCCGTCATCAACGAATATGCATCCAATGTTCTTTTTCATGCCTTTAATAGCCCCGTCTCCGGTTAGGCTTTTATTAGCGTTAGATGAATATTCTACATGGAAAGAAACCCTGAAATCGAGTTTGAAGGGGCGACCGCCGATTTGTCATATTCCTTTCGTGATGTCGATTCTCTCAGGGAAAGGGTGTTTTATAAACTGCGAAATTTGAGGTATTATGTTTCGAATTCGTAAAATCTACGACGACACAACCGTGGCCAACCGGCACGCCATTCAGCAGGTACAGTCGATCGTTCGGCAGCAGTTTCCCACCGCACGGCGCGAGGATCTGGAAAAAATCCCCCTGCAGTTGCATGATCCCGTCAAATTCAAGTACCGCTCGGTTCTGTTCGTGGCCGACAACTCCGCCGGCAACGTCAAGGGCTTTGCCATTATGCTGCACCTGGCCGACCTCAACGTCGCCTATCTGGAACTTATTTCCGTAGCTCCGCAAAAGAACGGAGGAGGTCTTGGCAGCATTCTCTACGAACGCATTCGTGAAGAATCGATCAAGCTGAAGGTTCGCGGCCTGTTTTTTGAATGCAGCATCGACGATGAGCGCATCACCAACCCGGAAACCCTGAAAACCAACCAGCTCCGCATGCGGTTCTACGAGCGATATGCCGCCTATCCGATCTGCAACAATGTGTACGACTCCCCTGTCAATCCAGGAGATCAGGATCTGTACTACCTGATGTACGACGCATTGGACACAGCGAAACCGCTGCCCCTTCCCCTGGCCAGACAGGTGGTCCGCGCCATTCTCGAGCGGAAATATCGCGGCATTGTCGCCAAAGAACAGGTCGAAGAGGTCGTGAACTCTTTTCAGGACGACCCCGTCGTGCTGCGGCCTCCAAAATACAAGACAAAACCCACGCCCGTCCACCGACATGAAAAAACCGCCATCGCCCTGGTGGTCAACGAAGGGCATGCCATCCACCACGTCACCGACAAGGGATATCTCGAAGCGCCGATCCGGCTGCCGCAGATCCTCAAGGAGATCGACCGAACCGGGCTGTTCGAGCGGATCCAACCCCGCAAAACCCCCATCTCGCTGCTGCGCAGGATCCATGATCCGGAATATCTCGCCTTCCTGCGGGATGTCTGCAAAGAGCTTCCGCTCGACAAATCCATCTACCCATCGGTCTTTCCCGGACGCAACCGCTTTCGCAAATCGAGCGACATCGAGGTGCAGCTTGGCTGCTTCTGCACCGACACCATGACCCCGCTCAACCGCAACGCCTATCTAGCCGCCGGCGGGGCGGTGGATTGCGCCGTAACGGCCGCAGAAATGCTGCTCGAGGACTACGACCTGAGCTATGCCCTTGTCCGCCCGCCGGGCCATCATGCGGAATGGAGCAAATTCGGTGGATTCTGTTATTTCAATTCCACCGCGGCAGCGGCCGAATACCTCTCGGACTACGGAAAGATCGCCGTGCTGGACATCGACTTCCACCACGGCAACGGCACGCAGGACATCTTCTACGAACGAGCCGACATACTGACCTTATCAATCCATGGCGACCCGGCCTATGCCTATCCCTATTTCTCCGGCGTCGCCGCGGAAACCGGCAGCGGGAACGGCAAGGGATTCAATGTCAACCTGCCGCTCCCCAAGGACTGTCCGGTGGAACTCTTCCACAAGACCCTTGCCAAGGCCCTCAAACGCATCAAAGCGCACAACCCCGACTATCTCGTGGTGGCCCTCGGCCTCGACACCGCCAAGCTCGACCCCACCGGGAGCTGGTCCCTGGTGGCGCGCGATTTCAGGGAAAACGGCAGGATGATCGGAGCTATGGCTTTGCCGACGCTCGTTGTCCAGGAAGGAGGCTACCGCACCCGGACCCTCGGCACGAACGCACGATTCTTTTTCGAAGGACTCTATGCCGGCCATAGCGGCATGAAAACTAGCGGACACCCCGACGCGTACCCATGAAAAACCCGGCACCAAGGCCGGGTTTTGCGTGCCGCCAGGATCATTCATCTGCGACTATACAAGCCGCGCGAACCACACTTCCATGATGAGACCCAGAGGGAAATAGACTCTCTGAAAATCATGGCATAAATTATGCGGTAAACCCCCACATATTTTTAGCGAAAGAAAGGAACGCATGGGACTTAAGGGTAAAATATTGGGTGGAGTTATCGGTTGTGTCTTGGTGATCAGCGTCATTGCGGGAACCGTTCTTTATATTTCCATCCAGAAGCAGACCGAAGTTGAGGTGGCCGATTCGGAACGTGCGCTGCTGAAAGAGAAGGAACTCAGCCTTAAAGCATTAACCGATTCGGCGGTTGCTCTGGCGGAAACGTGTGGTGAAGGTGCTGATGAGGATACTCGAAAGGAACTCGTGATCGACGCCCTGTCCAGCCTGCGATATGCCGATGGGGCCGGCTATTTCTTCGCCTATGAAAAAAAAGCGGACGACTCTTATCTGTTTGGGTTTCATGCCACCAAACCGGAACTCAACGGCACGGTTGCCAACTTGGACGGAACCGATCCCAAAGGTTTCGCCTTCCGTAAAGCCTTGATCGAGAAAGCCCAAAACGGCGGCGGTGTTGTGGAATATTACTATGAAAACCCAAAAACCGGCGACCTGATGCGCAAGATGTCCTATGCGCAACAGTACGAACAATGGGACTGGGTGATCGTTACCGGAATTTATATTGATGACGTGAAAAAAAGCGTCAAAGAACTTTCGGGCCGTATTTCAGAGAACACGAGCAGTATGCTCTTTGAACTGGGCGGAATTCTTGCTCTGATTCTAACCGCTTCTCTTTTTCTGCTGGCCTGGCTGATCCACCTCTCTGTCCGACCTCTGTTTAAAATTATTGAACGACTGGGCGATGGGGCCTCGGAAGTGAATGGGGCTTCCAGTCAGATCGCCACCATCAGTCAAGGCTTGGCAGAAGGGGCGACCGAGCAGGCGGCCGGCATTCAGCAAACCGCCTCCTCTCTGCAGGAAATTTCATCCCGTATCCGATCGATCACCGGTGGAATGCAGCAGGTAGACGGCTTCATGAAGCAGGTTCTGGATTCTGTTCAGAACGGCGAAACCACTTCGGTCGAAGCCCAACAGACGATGGACATGATTAAAAAAGCATCGGACGAAACCGCCAAAATCATCAAGACCATCGATGAAGTGGCCTTCCAGACCAACCTGCTGGCCCTGAATGCGTCCGTCGAGGCCGCCCGAGCCGGCGAAGCGGGTAAAGGATTTGCCGTTGTGGCCGAAGAAGTCCGAAATCTGGCCGGACGCAGCAGCGATTCTTCGCGCGATACTGCACAACTGATTCAACGAGCGCAGAATTCCGCCGATACGCGTGGGCGTGATCGGCCAGTTGCATGAAAGTTTTGAGCAGGTTAAATCCGTTTCTGGAGAGGCCGTCAGCCTGCTCACTGAGGTTTTTGAATCGATCAACGAACAGATGGAGGGCGTTGTTCAGATTGAAGCCGCTGTCGATCAAATGAACACGGTGGTCAACCGCAACGCCGCTGGGGCTGAAGAAGCCGCCAGCGCGGCGGAAGAGTTGTCGGCTCAGGCGGAAGAAATGGCCCGTGCCGTAACCGATTTGCTGAAAGTCGTCAGGGGTCGTATTAAATCAAAGGAGGAAAAGTAAGATGAATCGACGAATTATACTTGCTGCAGCGCTGACCGCTGGATGCGCGGGAGCAGCTCATGCTCAGGATCTGGCAGGAATGGTGACCAACGGAACATTTAAGGGCACCATCGGAACCTATATTGAAGCCAACGACTTTGCCAACGGACGCGATTTCAGCTGGGGCACCGGCTATATTGACCTGAAAGCTGAATCCGGTCGCTACCTGCGGACCAAATTCGGGATCTCCGTGGTCGGCCACACACCGCTATGGGAAGAATCTTCGAATGGAAAAAACTACTACAAAGTGGACATCGAAAAGCGTTTCGGCGTTTCCGAACTCTATACCGATGTGCTGCTGACCGACAAAACCGCCCTGCGCGTCGGCCGCTGGGCCAACTCCGGAACGCATATTGACGACTCCCATTCCGAAGGTCTCTATGTGGAAAGCAAAGAGTGGAAAAACCTCTCTGTGAAAGCCGGAGCCTTCCGCCGCTTTGCCGAACTCGACTATGACGACGGTGAAGATTTCGGGCGGGTAAACGGCGCACAAAAGCTGAGTAACCTCAGCTCAGATGCCGGAGACTGGGCGTTCTTTGCAGAATTTGGAACGAAACTGCAGAACAGCAAGCTGAACCCCTATCTGTATGTCCATCCCGGCTATGCACAGGTCTACGGCCTCGACACGAAAACCGAATGGGAAACCGGCGATGAATCCGCTGCCGGCATTCGTCTCGACGGCTATCAGGTTTTTGCCGACAACGAAACGGGCATGAACGATGCGTGGGCTATGACCCTTGCGCCTTACTACACCGCCGGTCCCATGGAATTTACCGTCGGTTACATCGCCATGAGCGGCGATGCACAAGGTGCAAACGATATGACGAAACCTGCGTGGTTTAGAGACTACCTGCCGATAAACGATCAAGTGGTTCCCTTTAATAACACCGGAGCGATGCAGGGCATCGACTCGGTCTATGGAAAAATTAAATACACACAGGGCGCCTTCTGGACCCATTTCCTTGCCGCATCTCACAATTACGAAAACAGCAGCATTGGAACCGGCAGTACCGAACTCGAACTCCAGTTCGGCTACAACCTCGGGAACGGCATGGACGTGAACCTCCGTCTCTTCGACTGCGAATTTGAAGGGACCGGCGGCAGCGCGGTCGATTACCAGAAGGTTGAACTCGTAGCGAAGTACAGCTTTTAGAGTGCCGACTTACGATCGGTGATGGTCGATTCAACGCCGGAGAAACTTTCGCGACTCAATCGGCCCAAAGCGCAGCGCAGATCATTTCCCGCAGGGAAATAGCGACGAAGGAGCCGTTCATCGGCAATCGCAAAATGGTTCGGGGGCATGTTTTATGCCCCCGTTTTTCTGTAATCGTTGACAGCGCTCCGGCTTCGTGTCATTGCTGATCTGATGCAGACACAACCGGAGAAGACGGATATGGAGCAGAACTATGCTAAGTGGGCGCGCAAGGTAAAATCAATTGCGCAGATCGGGCTGGAATATGCGGAGAATGAATATGACCGCGAACGCTACGCCGAGCTGAATGAACTGGCCGCTGAAATGATGGCCGAAGCCTCACCCTTTCCCCCCGAAAAATGGCTTCGCATCTTTGCGAAAGAATCCGGCTACGCCACGCCCAAAGTCGATGTGCGCGGTGCCGCCTTCCTCGACGGAAAAGTTCTGTTGTCACGCGAAGCGAGCGACGGCCTCTGGAGCCTGCCGGGAGGCTGGGCCGACGTGAACGACCGCCCGTCCGAAGCCGTGATCCGAGAAGTCAAAGAAGAAACCGGTTATACCGTCCGCTGCACCAAACTTGCCGCCGTACTCGATCGCGATCGGCATTATCAAGGCGAAGCCAGCCCTTTCCATATCTACAAGCTCATGTTCCTCTGCGAAATCATCGACGAGGCCGACGCCCTTTGCCACGACATTCTCGAAGCCCGCTTTTTCTCCCCGGACGAGCTGCCCCCGCTCTCAGAGCATCGCACTCTCCCGATGCACATCGAACTGATGGAGCGCCACCTGCTGGATCCATCACTCCCCACACAGTTTGATTGATTAAAAATTGAAGTTGTTTCTTCCCTTCCGGGCGGTATTCAGTGTTCCATGACCGCGAGCTTGGAGGCGGGTAGATGAATTATGCATTGCAGGTTTTTTTTGTTTTAGTGCTGATGGGCATCGGCTTTGCCGCCCGCAAACGCGGGATCGTGAGCGAAACAGGCACCAGCGAAATGGTGCGCGTGCTGATTTCAATTATTTATCCCTGCCTTATCTTTTCGTCGGTCACCAGCCTGAATGTTCAGAAGCTGGCTGAAAACTGGATTATGCCCCTGATGGCGATGGCCATTGCCGGAACCGGACTGGTTCTCGGCCTGATTTCGCTGCGCTTGATGAAAAATGTGGACCAACAGCGCGCGAGCGCCTTTCTCTTCCAGAACACCATCAACAACTATCTCTTTCTTCCGCTCGCGCTGGTGATGCTCCTCTGGCAGGAAAAGGGCGTGGCGCTGCTCGTTTTTGCCTCGATGGGCTTTGAGCTGACCATCTGGACCGTCGGCGTATTCCTCTTCAACCGCTCCAGCAAACTTTCCGAAGGCCTCCGCATGATGTTTGGACCGCCGCTGCTGGCGCTCATTTTTTCAATGGGCTGGGTCTGCGTACGCGATCTCGTTCCGCTGGATCTGCCGGAAGCCGGGCTCCCGGCCCGCATTGCACAGCGCATTCTGGAACTCTTTTATTTCGGCACCGAAACCATCGGCAAAGCCACAATCGCCGTTTCGATGATTGTTTCGGGCAGTCGAATTGCCGCACTCAATCTGCGCGCGGCCTTTGACCCCCATGTTTGGATTGTCTCGGCATTACGGCTGGTAGTGACTCCTGTTGTCTTCATCCTGCTGCTCAAACAGATTCCAATGGATCCGACTGCCTACGGCATCCTCTGTGTTGTGGCGGTCATGCCCGCCGCCGTTGCCAGCCTCATTTTCAGCGAACGCTTCGGCGGCGACTCCGATTTTATCGCTACCACGCTGCTGATCACCCATCTCGCCGCCATCGTTACCATTCCATTGATTCTCGCCTGGGCCTTGGCAGCATAATTTTCTTCCAGAAAAACTAACAATATACTTGTTAAAATAATTAATATGAATAAGAGCAAGCTTCCTGGGTTTGATATCTTCCACAAGCTCAATTTCCTCAACGTGTTCCCACATGTGATGGTTATCGGATCATTATTTTTTTTGACCGTTTTCCAGTCTACTCGCTCCTTTTCCGCAGTGATGATCAATGAATTTATGGCCAGCAACAAAGCCACGCTGGCTGACCCGCAGGGAGACTTTGATGACTGGATCGAAATCTATAATACCGGCCCTGGAGCAATAGATCTGAGCGGTATGTATCTTACGGATGATTTGCGCACTCCCACAAAATGGCAGATTCCCTGGGGAACATTCATTGAGCAGGGAAATTATCTGTTGATATGGGCCGACGAGGATGTTCTTGACAGCGGCCTGCACGCGAATTTTAAACTCAGCGCAGGCGGCGAGGAGATTGGTCTCTATTCCGTGGATGGCATGACGTTGCTGGACAGCATTTCTTTTCATGATCAGGTCGACGATGTCTCCTATGGCCGCTTCCCGAACGGCGAAAGCAGTTGGTTGTTTATGAATTCACCGTCGCCGAACGCTGCCAATCGTTCCGCTCAATCAGAAGAAGTTTATTTCTCCCGGATGAGCGGAATTATGACGGACTCATTTACCCTGAAACTGTCCACCGAGAGCGATACCGCACAAATCCGCTATACCACCGACGGATTGGAACCGACAGCTTCCTCGATGCTGTACAACGATGGAACTGGGATTTTCATCAGCAATTCGCAATCCATTCGAATCCGAGCCCGGGCGTTCCAGAGCGGTCTGGCACCGGGCCCCGTGCGAACGGAGGCCTATCTCGCAGTCAGCCCGGAATTGCAGCATTTTGATTCCAATCTACCGATCATTATTATTGATACGTTTGGTTCGGAGCTTCCGCTCTCGTGGTGGGATGAAGACCTTCAGGCGATCGTTCACCCGGACCTGACCGCAATCCATGCGCATTTCATTGACACAAACAGGATCACGGGGCGGGCGGCCATTACCGATGAGCCGGACTATTCCGGTCGTGTAGGAATAAGAGAACGCGGCCAAAGCAGCCAGAATGCACCGAAGAAGCCTTACAAACTGGAAATCTGGAATGAAGAAAATCAGGATCAGGACGTTTCCCTATTCAATTTGCCATCCGACTCTGACTGGGTGCTGAATAATGTCTACACCGATAAAAGCTTTATGCGGAATGTCCTGATTTATCAGTGGAGCAACGATATGGGCCATTATGCCTCGCGAACGAAGTTCGTTGAGGTTTTCTTCAATGAAGACGGGGGGCAAATCGGCGGGCCGGACTCTGCGGATTATCGCGGAATCTAT
>JAFGWS010000162.1 GCA_016937035.1 Pontiellaceae bacterium | reverse complement strand
TGGTAGCGCCAACTAACACAAGAGGAGGGCTCTTTTTTAGTTTAATGAAACATCGCCCCAGTTGAAAGGGGTTAGAGGGGATTCAAGTGCGCCGGTGTTTGTGGATGCGGCAAACGGGGATTATCGTTTGGCGGAAGGGTCGCCGTGCATTGATGCAGGATCTAACGCGTATGTTGTTGGGTCGCTGGACTTGGCCGGGCTGCCGCGTATCGTCGGCGGCGTGGTCGATATGGGGGCCTACGAATACTACAACGAAGACGAGGATGGCGACAGTCTGCCCGACGACTGGGAGAGGGACCATTTTGGCGGCACCAGCAGTCAAAGAGCTGAAGACGACTTTGACAACGACGGGATTGACAACGGATCCGAATGGATCGCGGGGACGGACCCGTCCGATCCGAATTCGGCGTTTACGGCTTCGGTATCGACGAATCCGGTTTCGACCGACGGCTTTGTGGTTGAGTGGCTCTCCGTCGAGGATCGCGTCTATTCCGTATTGTGGCGGGGATCGCTGACCAACGCCAACGATGTGTTGCAGGATGGGATTGAATATCCGCAGAACAGCTACACCGACACCGTCCACACCGCCGAATCGGCGGGCTTCTACCAGATTGAGGTGCAGTTGAAATAGGCACGGTCGAACCACCTGCCTGCGCCGAGGCATCGGCAAGCAGGTGGATCGATACCGATTTTCACCACCCGCTCCGCCACCGGCGGAGAGTATCGTTCGATTCTGGCGCCCCCTCTACTGGCTTCCGGTCGCTGCACGGCAGCGGTCAAAGAAGTCGAAAATCGAGGGCAGTACCAAGCGGACCATTCCCCCATGGTCTGCGTCCACTTCCATGTATTCAACGCGGAATCCATCTTCCTTCATCCATGCCTGCATGGCGCGACGCCAGCCAGCGAAGGGGTTGCCCCGGTGCCTTCCGTAATGAAGATCGGCTTGTCGCGGATCCGGCCCCACGGATAGGCCGATTTTTGGACAAACGGCCCGGGAATCGGGGCCAGCGCGGCCCAGTAGCCGGCATACTTTCCGCCGATATACCAGGTGCTGCCGCTTCCCATCGAATGCCCTATGAGGAACATCGAGGTGCGGCCGACGGGATATTCGTTCATCTCCAGTTCAAGCACATAGATCACATCGCACTCGCTGTTTTCCTGCGACCTGATTCGCTCCGCCGTGCGGTTTCCGGCCAGCATAGCAGAAGTTAATAACCTTTTTTTACGTATCATTCCTGTCCCTTTCATCCATAACGGCTCCTCATAGTTTCCCCAAAATCGCACACATCATATACATCGGCATCATTTCATTGGAGACTGGATCGAGCGAATAACGAAAATTTCAAAGAATTGAGATCTCTAATTGCCCAGTTTTGGCACTCATTAATACAAAAATTTTTCGGCAATAAGGGTTGCCTCGCTTCGTCGAAGCAATCTACCTTGGCTTTGTTTTATGACGAATAAAAACTGCACATCTGATTCCGCATTACCGCGGGTTGCGTAAATAAGCTCCGCACCCGACGGTTTTGTATATGTCTAGGCTGACGTGTCTCTCCCGACACGGTCGGCCTGCTTTCCTATCAGTAATCATTTCAGGATCAGTTTTTATTATGAATTCAACTATTCGTTGTCGTAAATGCTCTGAGCAATTTTCATTTCAAGCGCTCGGAACCCGAAACCGGAATCATTGTCCGTATTGCCTTTGGAGCGTCCATTTGGACCATCGCCCCGGCGATCGGGCCGTCAAATGCGGCGGTTTGATGGAGCCTATTGCCATTTCTCTGAGGGCAGACGGAGAATGGACGATTGTTCATCGCTGTACCGAATGCGGGACACTCCACGCAAACCGTGTTGCGGGCGATGATAACGCGGTGGGGTTACTGCAGCTGGCCGCAAGACCGCTCGCTAATCCCCCCTTTCCTTCGGTTTGTTGAAAGCAGGGCCCCTGCGGTCCCGATTTCAAGGGCACAGACCGAGGCCGAGGTTGTGCTTCACAAGAAACCAAATAAAAAAAAGCGCCCCGCAAGCGGGACGCTTTTATCATTCAATCAAAGGATTGAATTAGCCCTTCAGACGAGCTTCGAGCTTTGCAAGCTGATTGCTGATCTTTGCCGGGAGCTTATCGCCGAATTTAGCGAGGTACTCTTTCGCGTTTTCGACAGTTTTCAGGAATTCAGCATTGTCGACTTTCATCAGCTTATCCCATGCACCTTCGGCCAGTTCCAGCCCTTCGAAACAGAAGTCTTCCTTCTTCGGCATCAGACCGATCGGCGTTTCAACCGCATCGACCTTGCCTTCAACACGGTCGCACATCCACTTGAGAACGCGGCTGTTGTCGCCGAATCCCGGCCAGAGGAATCCGGTTTCATCTTTCTGGAACCAGTTAACATAGAAGCATCTAGGAGCTTTATCACCCAGCTTTTCGCCCATATCGAACCAATGCTGCATGTAATCGCCAGCATGGTACCCGATGAACGGAGTCATCGCAAACGGGTCGAAGCGCAGGCTTACGTTACCGAGGTCGAGTGCCGCAGCCGTCGGCTCGGAAGAAGCGGTTGCGCCCATGTATACGCCCTGTTCGAAATCAAAGGCTTCGTGAACGAGCGGCATAACGGACGTCCGTTTTCCACCGAATACGAAGATATCGATCGGAACACCAGCCGGGTCTTCCCAATCCGGGCAGATCACCGGGCAGTTTTCAGCGCGAGCCGTAAAGCGGCTGTTCGGATGAGCTCCCTTGATCTTGTTGCCGTTGGCATCAACGTCGCCCTGCTTCCAAGGGTTGTTTTTCCAGTCGATACCACCGCCGCCGGGGCAGTCATAACCCATGTCTTCCCACCAAACATCTTTGTCTTCCGTAACAACCACGTTTGTGAAGATAGTGTCTTTGGAGCAGGCGGCCAGAGCCATCGGATTAGAGTATTCTGCGGTACCCGGAGCAACGCCGAAGAAACCTGCTTCCGGATTGATCGCATAAAGACGTCCGTCTTCGCCCGGCTTCATCCAGGCAATATCGTCACCGATGGTTTCAACTTTCCATCCGGGAACGGTGGATTGGAGCATGGCCAGGTTGGTCTTGCCGCAAGCAGAGGGGAAGGCCGCCGCGATATGGAACTTCTTTCCTTCCGGGCTGGTAAAGCGCAAGATGAGCATATGCTCAGCCATCCAACCTTCGCGCCCAGCCATAGCGGAAGCGATACGCAATGCCAAGCACTTCTTTCCGAGCAGGGCGTTTCCGCCATAACCGGAACCATAGGACCAGATCAGGTTTTCTTCAGGGAAGTGTGCAATGTATTTTTCTTCGATCGGAGCGCAAGGCCAACGAACATCCTTCTGGCCGGGTTCAAGGGGAGCACCGACTGAATGCAGGCAGGGAATGAAGTCATCGGTTTTTTCGATCAGACGAAGCACCTCGGGGGACACGCGGGTCATGATGTGCATGTTGACGACAACGTAGGGAGAATCAGTGATTTCAATTGCGTTCTTAGCAATATCGGAACCGATCGGACCCATGGAAAATGGAATGACATACAGGGTACGACCCTTCATGCAACCGGTATAGAGCTTCTTCATGATCCCCTTCAGCTCGACCGGATCGATCCAGTTGTTGGTAGGACCGGCATCCTCTTCCTTGACCGACGCAATGTAGGTGCGGCTTTCAACGCGAGCGACGTCGGACGGATCGGAATTGAACGCGAAAGAGTTCGGGCGCTTTTCTTCATTCAGCTTGATGGCTGCGCCGGTCTCGACCATTTCAGCCATCAGGCGATCATATTCTTCCGTGGAACCATCACACCAAACCACTTGGTCCGGAGTGCACATGGCTTCGATTTCCGCTACCCAATCGAGCAGCTTTTTATTGGTTGTGGGAGCACTCATTATGCTAAACCTCCATTTGATTTTTTGACCCATTTCTGACGAAATTTCGCGGAAGAATAAGGATTGACTGACGTATGTCAAACCCTACCGGCCAAAAAAACGGCTCGCGCACATCGAAAAACGGAACAATCCAGACTACTCGTCCTCCCCAATTCGCCCATGTTCGCGCTTGCCAAATTTACCCGTAAAGCTTTTTCTTTTTCCATTATGCGACACCCCAAAGCCATGGAATGGGAAAATCGGCTGAAAGCCGTTTTTGATGAAATCGACGCCGAACTTGAACAGCTCTACGGCGATCGGTTCAGCCTGCACCCTGCACGCCGCGCCGAAGGAACCACCTCCAACCCGGAGATGGACGGTCTGTTTAACGTCGGCGCTTCCTATTCCGCAGGTTTCGGTTCAAAACTCGGCCCGGGTTATGTAGTCGATATCCACCTTTCAACCCTCGAACGCGTTCCTGCCGAACTCAAAGCCGAAATTCGAGACAAGGTCCAAACCATGCTGGCTGATAAACTTGCGACCGCGTTCCCCGGAAAAAACCTTCAGGTGGACCGCGAACGCAAACACCTGCGCATCCACGGCGACCTCAGTCTGGATTAAGCCGCGGAAGCACGGCGCATCGAAGAAACTTTATTCCCCGTCGAGGAACCCTTCGAGTTTGCGGATACGAGTCGGGTGGCGCATCTTACGCAGAGCCTTTGCCTCAATCTGACGAATACGTTCCCGCGTGACATTAAACTTGCGACCGACTTCTTCCAGCGTACGCGGATATCCGTCAACCAACCCGAAGCGCAACGTCAGTACTTCCTGCTCACGCTCGGTCAGCGTTTGGAGCACATCGCCGATCTTTTCCTTGAGCAGGCTGAACGCAGTCATTTCATCCGGTTTTTCAGCGGATTTGTCCTCAATAAAATCACCAAAATGGGTATCATCGCTATCCCCGATCGGACTCTGCAGGGAGATCGGCTGCTGGGCAATCTTCAGGATGGCGCGAACGCGCTCAACCGGAAGCTCCATTTCATCGGACAATTCTTCAGGCGTGGCTTCACGACCAAACTCCTGGAGCAACTGCTTCTGGATACGCATCAGCTTATTGATCGTTTCAATCATGTGCACCGGAATACGAATGGTCCGGGCCTGATCCGCAATCGAGCGGGTGATCGCCTGTCGAATCCACCATGTAGCGTATGTACTGAACTTATAACCTCGGCGGTATTCAAACTTTTCCACCGCTTTCATCAGCCCCATGTTCCCCTCCTGAATCAGATCCAGGAATGAGAGTCCGCGATTGGTGTACTTTTTAGCAATACTGATCACCAGGCGCAGGTTGGCTTCGATCATTTCTGTCTTGGCTTTCAGCCCTTTACGCAGCCAAATCCGCAGCGCCTCATAGTGTGCCAGGAACTCTTTCTGATCCATCTGGAGGTAGTTTTCAAGTTCCTTCAGCTCCTTATGGACTTCCTTCAGCTCACTCTTGGCACCCTTGGCGCGACTCTTACTTAGGCGCTCATCCTCTGCCAACAGGTGCACCAACTTATGATGATACTGATCCACCTCAGGCACAATATCCTCAATGGCTTTCTGCTTGAAATGCAGTTCTTTGAAATAGTCGGAGAGGCGATCCTGCGCACCACTGAAGAGTTTGAGCGCCTTTTTCTCTTCATCGCTCCCCTTCTTCGCTTTCGTCGCTTCAATATAATATTTCAACCTCAGGCTGCTGTTGCGTTCAATTCCGGCGAGCACTTTGGAGAGGACTTCAAAATATTCCTCGCGCGTCATCGTTGAGTTCGGATCATCCGGATCCTTTAGCGCTTTATCGGAGATAATACGGTCAAAACGCTCTTTCCCCTGTTCCAAACGATCAATCACGCCCAGATAGGCCTCGGTCGCACAGCCCAGCCGATTAAACATCTGTGTGGTGGCAATCTCCGCTTCTTCGATACGCATCGAAATTTCCACTTCCTGCTCACGTGTCAGGAGCGGCACCTGCCCCATCTGCTTCAAGTACATCCGGACCGGGTCGTCCAGCACATCGCTCTTGGCACTTTGGCGATCCGCCTGCTCCTTCTCCATGCGGGCCTGATATTCTTCCACATCATCCTGCCGGATGATATCGATTTCCATGCTCTGCAGCAGGCCGACAATCTTTTCAACATCCTCGATGACCACCAAATCCTCAGGGAACGCCTCGTTGATGTCTTCGTACGTCAGGAAGCCGTGATCAGACGCCAGCGCCATCAGCTCTTTAATACGGTCATTGCGTTCCTCACGCTCCATCAACGAAACCCCGCCGGCCGTGACCTGATCAACCGCCGCCACCGCATCAGCAACAGACGACTTAGTATCCAGCTCGACCAAAACCGCTTTTTTCGACTTGGCCCCCGTTGCGTTCTTGGAAACCGCCTTTATCGGAGTCTTGGAAGAACCTTTCTTTTTCACCGCCGTCTTCTTCTGCGGAGCTTCCATGACCTGTCCGGGCTCAGCAGCCGTTTTCAGCATAACAGCAACCGGTTCCGTTTTTTCAGTCGACGCACTTTTGGATGCCGGCTTCTTCGCAGGTGCCGTTTTTTCAACCAATGCCGTTGTTGTCTTTTTTTTCTTAGAAGCCGTCTTTGGGGAGGAGGTTTTTTTGACTGGAGTTTTTCCTTTTTCAGATTTTGAGGGGGTGGATTCCGCCGTTTTCTCAGGGTCCACCGTTTTTGCGGACGCTTTTTTCTTTGATACAGCCATGGGACTCCTTACTCGGTTAATTTATAAAAGCGCACAATTCACCCATTATAGGTAAGGGAAGTGGAGATTCAACATGAACTCCCACCCCGGGGTCAACGATTGAATTTCAAAAAATGAAATGCGGGTTCGGAGGGATTTTCGCTTGAAGAACAGCAGGCGAACAAACACTATTTTCAGATGAATTTTATCTTCCAACGCTATCCGCCGCATCCATGGGTATCCGACTGGAGATTTGTACCCCGAAACTGCGGAGCGCAATCGCTGCAAAGTAATCCCGAGCATTTTTTTCGGACCCGAAACACCATCGGATACCTTATCCCGGACTCCGACATAACCGAAGAGTGGGCACTCCATATTCCGGTTTTTAAAAAAAGTCGCATCAATATGCTGGCCAACGGATTCTGCGCCTACCTTGAACGAAAAAAACAGCAATGTGGCGCTGAAGTTTTCTGCCCGGAACCGGGCGTTTTGTGGGGCCGAACCATCGGCATTCCCGACTGTGAGCTGATCAATTCCGAGACTGAACACCCGGTTGAAAAGCAGAACGAGAGTCAATGGATAGACGGTCCTGACACCGTTGTTTTCTTGAAACAGCGGAATCATTTTTTTTGCCTGATCAACAAGTGCACGAGCAGGGAAGAAGCCGAGCAAAGGGCAGAAACCTACCTTTCAACCAACATTGAAGAGTGGATTCAGAACGAACTGAACGCCCGAACAGGTGCCGCAGAATTGGCAAAAGAGCTTTCCACCCATGATGAACTTTCAGCCATCTGCATCGAACGGATGATTCAAGCTCTTCGCCCGGCCGAAGGACGCCTTCCGCTTCCGTGGAGTCAATCCTCCGAATCAGATACTCCACAGTTCAATATCAATGAACTTTTTCCACTGGCACAGGCATGGAGCCTGATTGATCCGCAGATTGCTGAAGATCTTCTCCTCTGCGCCTTAAAGCTGCAGACCAACGCCGGAGCACTTCCAGCCAACGTCTCGCCCTTTTCCGTCAACCTTTCTCCGGAGGCCCCAAAACCCCTGATGGCGAAAACAGCGGAACGGGTCTGGCAGGTCCGCAAAAATCAGGAATGGCTGACCGCCGCGCTTCCCCTGCTCCGGCGTCATATTCAATGGATGCTGAGCCATTTTGATCCCAAGCGCAGAAAGATC
Organism: Pontiellaceae bacterium; assembly: GCA_016937035.1. The sequence continues at coordinate 6,195 of JAFGWS010000162.1, read as the reverse complement.
TACAGCTGGCAAAACCGCGCTGAACCGATCGATCCCACCCTCTATGAATCTGATCTGGTATCCGTTGATCTGGCGATCTTTCTCTTGACTGAAATCGAAGCCCTCAACCGCCTTCAGGACCAACTGCCGACCGATCAACCCAAACCGCATTGGTTTGAAGAGGAAAGGACCAACCTGAAACAGAGCATCATGGATCAGTTCTGGGACAACAACTCCGGGCTTTTCTCAAAATCCTACCGGAGGGGCAGCATGCACACGCTCGAAGGATTCCCCACGATCACCCCCCTGCTTTGGCTTGATCTCCCGCAAATACAGAAAAACACCACCATGGATCGCATGCGCGAATCCGGAGAGAATATCCTCGGCCGGCAAAGGGCCTCTAAAGACGGAAAAGCCTATCCCGTACTGCAGAATTTTGTTCTTTTTGAATCGCTCAGAACCGCAGATCCAGACAGCAGTCTGCTCGCTGACTTTTCGCGCTTGATTCTCCAAAACATCACGGAGCGGCACGCGCTCTCGCTCGAAAACGGAACCGCTCTCAAACTCAATCCGGCAACCGCCGCACTGACCATCAACCTTCAGGCCGCGTACCAACACCGTCAATACGGTCAAGGACGGATCACCGGCTTTCTTTTCAAGCTGGCCCGCAAGACGAAAGCGGACCGAACGGACACGATCATTGTTTTTGCGACCATTTTGGTTCTGTTGTGCATACGGGTTTTTTACGGCGAAAAAGAAGCTCCGCCGGAGCTTTCCATTCAGAAAACCGAGCTCAACACCGCCATCTTGTCCAATAATCCTGAACAGATCCTGAGCGCCTCAAAAGAACTCATCAAACACCACCCGAACGAGGCTGCGCTTGCCCACCTGAAGAATGCACAATATTTAATGATGTCCGGCGAGTATGCAGACGCGGAAACGCACTTGCGACAAATGATCCAGCTCGCTCCGGACAGCCCGAGCGCCATGGTTTCATTAGGCATCGTCCTGCAACTTCAGGGCAAATATGCAGAAGCACAATCGTATTACGACGATTTCTGCTATTTTTTTGAAAAAATTTACCCGGATGCCGTAGAGCGGATCGGCACATTCCGAGATCTTTTGCAGGAAGGTCTTTTCCTGAACAGAGAAGGACGTATACTGGAGCCGCCTAAATGGAGAGAGCTCTATCAATATCCCTTTATGCAGGAAGTTGAGCTGCTTCGGGAGCTCTGATCTGGAGAATACACATGAAAATTTTATACACAGCGCTACTCACGGCCCTGCTCATTATTGGATCAGGCTGTGAACAGGAACGAAAAACCCGGGCGTTTATGGATAAGCTCGGCTGCTTCCGCAACGAAGCAGAAACCGCACAATATGCGGTCCCGGGTATGACGAACAAAACCATCGCAGAAGCGATTAAATACTGCGTGGAATACTCGATTATCGGAGTGGTTGATGACTCGGGAAAAGTTGAAATTTATGACAGTCCAACGACCTGCACTGTAACTCAGCTTAACTACCCTCTCTTCACGAACATTCTACAGAAAAACATCAATCAACCCGGCTACTGGGCCTTCGACAACAGATGGAATGGGGCTGCTCAGGAAAAGTATGAGAAATACGTCGATGAATCCGTTCGTAGAGAAGGCGTTCTCGATTGCACCTATGACCTCGATGAAAAAACCGTCACCATCTACTACGAAGACAGCCAACAACGAAAAATGAACTTTGAGCAACTGATTTCCGAGATGGGACTCGCGGTAAATTATCGCCCTGCTGCCGCCACCCCACAATAATCCCATGAAAATTTCAACATCACGAACGCCCCTTGCCCAACAAAAAAAAGATGCCCTGCTCGTTTTCTTCCGGGGTAAAACAGCTCTTCGTTCAACAGCGGACCAAACGGCGGAGACATGGATCAAAGAATTAACAGAGAACACCTCATTCAAAGGTGAGGCCGGAGAGGTTGCCGTACTGCCTCTCTCATCAACACTTAATATTCCAGCGAAACAACTCATTGTCGCCGGCATCGGAGACGCCCGTTATTTTTACAACGGGCTCCTGGAACAGGCGGCCGCTGCCGCCGTTCGTGCCGGGCGCAGTGCCGGAGCGAACAGCTTTGCTGTTTCGGCGGAAAGTCCACTCAACGAAGTGCCGGACAAAGACTACCAACTCCTCGTGGGCCGAGGCGCAGCGTGGGGAACCTATGAATTTACGCCGTTTAAATCCCAAAACAAACCGGCCCGACAAGCCTCGCTCACCTTTGTTGGAAAAATTCAGGATCATACAGCCATCAAAACCGCCGAAGCACATGGAGCAGCGTTACTAAGCACCGCTGATCTTTCCAACCTTCCCGCTAACGAAGCTCCACCCGAAAAAATTGCGGATTGGGCCGAAAGCATGGCAAAAGAGACCGGCCTGCAGTGTCAGATTCTCAACTCCAATGCGCTGCGTAAAAAAGGGTGCGGCGCCCTTCTCTCCGTAGCACAAGGCAGCGCACAGGACGCCCGACTCATCATTCTGAAGCACGCCGGAAAGAATCCCAAAGCCAAGCCGATTGTACTGGTTGGGAAAACCGTCACCTTTGACAGCGGAGGCATCTCGCTCAAGCCGGGAAAAGGAATGGGCTGGATGCGCTACGACAAATCCGGAGGCATGGCCGTCCTAACGGCCATGCAGATGATTGCCCGCATGAACGTTGACATTCCGGTTGTCGGCATTCTCGGAGCCGTGGAAAATATGCCCGGATCCCGCGCCACGCGCCCCGGCGATATTGTTAAAGCCTACAACGGGAAAACGATCGAAATCCTCAACACCGATGCCGAGGGCCGGCTGGTTTTGGCGGATGCATTAGGCATTGCCGCCGACATGAAACCGCGTTCCATTGTGGATCTGGCGACACTCACCGGAGCGGTTATTGTTGCGCTCGGCTCTGCCGCTTCTGCCGTACTGGGCAACAATAAAGAGTTGATTAAAGCCCTGACCGAATCTGCCGCTGAAGCCGGCGAACGCCTCTGGCAACTCCCGCTGTACAAAGAATACACCGACGAAATGAAGTCCGACTTTGCCGACCTCTCCAACCTCTGCAAATCGGGAGGTGCCGGCACGGCAACAGCCGCCGCCTTTCTACAGGAGTTTGTTCCCGAAGAGATTCCTTGGGCGCATATCGACATTGCGGGCACCGCGTGGCTCGAATCCTCAAAACCGTATCAATCCGCCGGGGCGACGCTGTTTGGAGCACGCCTTTTGGCACAATGGATTGCAAACCAGCCGTCGATCTAATTGCCGTTTCTGGGAGTCGAATAGCAAAAAACGGGTAACATAAGCCCCATTCTTTCCGGCGCTATCCCGAACCCGCGACGGTCACCACGACAATCATAACGGCCCTCGCCGCAATATTCATTGTGCAGGCGGACTTCGTCGCCGTAAAACGATTCCCTTATACCCGAAAGCTCCTTGATCCGTTCAGCATATCGATCTTTAACTGATCGCCCCCAAATACCATCCCCGGCGAATCTTCACCCATTTTAAATCCAGCTCTTTGGGATTATCACTTTCAGCCAATTCAACAACCCGCTTCTGACCCCTTTACTCAATACAATCCATTGCTGTTGAAGCAGTCCGTATATTTATGGTCCTCGCCGGTAATATGATCCACAACCCAGTCCCCAAGAAAATGCAGCAAACTAACAGAGAGCCCCGCCCGGCCAGCGATATAGTCTTTACAGAATTCAGATATTTTTTTAACAAAGCTGACATGCAGCGCTTTATGCACCTTACCGCCCTCGTAACCAAACTGATCAAAATATTGCTCTTCCGTTTTGAAATGGTTTTTCGCATAAGCAATGAGTTCCTGAATCACTCCGAACAGGACTTCTTTTTCCTTTTCTTGTTCCATCGCGGTCTCAAGTTCGTTGATCGTTTCAATCAGCTTTTGATGTTGCTGATCAATTTCCGCCACGCCAACACTCAACTCTTTTGTCCACTGAATAATCGCCATTGCTCCCTCCTTGCGGTTTATACGCCTCGAGTAAGAGCTAGAATAATGCCAACTCAACTCTGCAACAGAATGCTCCAATGAGTTCCAAATCTATCCCGAAAACTTCGAACTATCCATCCCAAAAACGCCAGCTATTGGGAAAGCCACTCCTCCTTGAATATGAACAATCGATTTTCCAAGAGCGCTTGATGAAATGTCTGGAAACGCTATTCGATAACAACCGTGCTTGGACCGAACGGATTGTTGGAGATTCAGGAAGTTACTTCGAGTGCTCCAGCAACGCACAGATTTTTTCGGTGAGTGCTGTTATGGAGAAAGGTTTCTGCAGGTAGTTGATGTCTGTATCTACAATGCCGCGGTGGGCGAGAACATCGTCAGAATGCCCGGACATAAAGAGAACAGGCACTCCGGGCTGAATTTTTTCGACCGCATCGTATAGTTGCTTCCCGTTCATTTTGGGCATCACCACATCACTCACCAACAGGTCGATGCGTTTTCCATATGCCTTCAGTTTTTCGAGGGCGTCTACGCCGTCCGCAGCATCAATGACACGGTAACCATGGTGTTTCAAAGTGGAATAGATGAGTCTTCGTACCTGCGGGTTATCTTCCGTCAACAAGATCGTTCCATTGCCGCGAACGATTTCTGCGGTCTCAGCAGGCCGATCTTCTTCCTGATCACTTTTCCCGACGACCGGAAGGAAAATTCTGAAACAGGTTCCTTTGTCCGGAGCACTTTGAACAGAAACGGTCCCGTTGTGTTGTTTAATGATTCCATAGACCGTCGACAGACCGAGTCCCGAACCTTTATCGATGCTCTTGGTCGTGAAGAAGGGCTCAAAAATATTGTGGACGGTCTCTTCGTCCATTCCATGTCCGGTGTCGCATATAGTGATTACGTTGTACCAACCCGGTTCAATCTCATCCTTGGTAGAAATGTCGGACTCTGATAAGGCCGTAACACCGGTTTCAATGGAAAGTACCCCGCCATCAGGCATGGCGTCGCGAGCGTTTACCACCAGATTCATGACCACCTGTTCAAGCTGGCCGCAGTCTCCTTCAGAAATCAGCTCGCCCGGGAACAGGCGCATTTCAATCATGATGTCTTCACGAACTGTACGCCGCAGTAATTTTTCAAAACGCGTAATCAGTTCATTCAGGTCAACACGATTAAAGCGGAGTGTTTGCTTGCGGCCGAAGGCCAACAACTGCTGGACCAGATCTTTGGCCTTTTTTGCTGCGCTGACAATTTCTCTGGCCGGCTCAAGAGGATCCTCATCATATTCGTATCCCGCTCTTTCCGATAAATGATACATCCTTGGAATGCCGTCGAGCAGCAGGAGTTCGCTATATCCAAGGATGGGCGTAAGCAGATTATTCAGATCGTGGGCAATGCCTCCGGCCAGACGCCCCACCGACTCCATTTTCATCGCCTGATAATAGTGTTCGCGCAGCTCTTCACGTTCAGTCTCGGCCTTTTTGAGTTCTGTGATATCGAGAACGGTGAACGTGACCCCTTCTTCGTCATTCTCGTTTTCGATGCGGGCAAGATTCAGCAGAATATCGACGACGCGTCCATCTTTTCGGCGACAGCGCACCTCTCGGGTAGTACTGTTTTGGTCATTGAGTTCGGCCATATAGGCGCTGCGTATTTCTGCAAAGTTTTCCCGATCCTCAAACAGGATTTCGGGACTTTGGCCAACTATCTCCTCCTTTGAATACCCGGTAATTTCGCTGAAGCGCTCATTCACGCTTTCGATGCGTCCATTGAACGATGTCCCCACCCCGATGGGAGCGGCACGAAAGATACTGCTCATGCGCGCTTCGCTGTCGCGCAGCGCCTGTTCATTTTCCTTCTGCCGGCGCGTATCCTGGAAGACTTCGAGAATGTGCTCCTCGCCGTTAACCATCACGCGCCGTGCATTTTTCAGAATCGGATTCATCCGTCCATCGCGCGTTTTCACGAAGGTATCCATCCCTTCGAAACCGATCTCCCCGACCTCCCAGATCGGGCAGTTTTTGCTTTCGGATCCTTTGGGGCAGATAATATCGCAAAGCGATCCGACCAGCTCTTCGCGCGAATATCCGCTGATATCACAGGTGCCCTGATTTACATTCTTAATCCACTAGTGTCCCAATATTAATCGAACAACTCCAACTGGTTGCAGAAGTCGCCTCCGGCAATAGTGCATTCCCCTTCTTGAAACGCCT
>JAFGWS010000161.1 GCA_016937035.1 Pontiellaceae bacterium | reverse complement strand
TGCGCACGTTTTTTCAAACACCCGCTTCGCTCAAGGCACCAAGAACACCAAGCTTCGAGTCCTTTGTGCCTTCGTGTTTATTTGGTTGCGGTTCTACCGCGCTGGGCAATCTGTGGATTGGCGATTGACTGAACTGTACGAGTGCGGTGAGGCGAAATTCTGCGGCTTTCGGTTTGTGACGATGTAGGTGTCGGGCTACTCTGGTTGCTGGTTGCTCGTTGCTGGTTGCTAGTGAACCGCGCCTTCGGCGCTATTTCTCTTTCGGGAAATTATCTGCGCTGCGCTTCGGGCTGGTTGCTACTGAAAATAGGAGAGGGTTGAATGAGGGGATTAAAATACGTCTTGATGAGGGTGTTTTCGCTTGCAGTGCTGTTGTCGGTGGTGTCGTGCAATGGGGTGGGCGGCGAAAAGCTGGAGTGGACGAATCCGATTGTGATGCAGCGCGCGGATCCACACGTTTTTCAGCATACGGACGGTTATTATTATCTAGTGGCAACGGTGCCGGAGTATGACCGCATTGAGCTGCGTCGGGCCAAAACGCTGGCGGGGCTTTCGACGGCCGAGGTAAAGACGGTCTGGAAGAAGCATGAGCGCGGGGTGATGGGGGCGCATATCTGGGCCCCGGAAATTCATTTTATTGACGGTGTGTGGTACATCTATTTCACGTCGGCTCCGGCGGAATCGATTTGGGATATTCGCCCGTGGGTGCTTTCGTGCGCTGATGAAAATCCGCTGGAAGGCGAGTGGAAGGAAGAGGGCCGGGTTAAGCTGGCCTGGGAATCGTTCTCGCTCGATGCTACGACGTTTGCGCATAAGGGAAAACGCTACTACGTTTGGACGCAGCGCGGAGACGCGCCGTATGACGGAACCAATATTTATATCGCCGAGATGGATTCGCCGACGTCGATTATCGGAGCGCCCGTGATGCTGATGTATCCTGATTTTGAATGGGAAACGCGCGGGTATCGGGTGAATGAGGCGCCGTCGGTCCTGATCAGCCACGGCAAGGTGTTTATGACTTATTCCGCCAGCGCGACCGATGCGAATTATTGTCTGGGCATGCTGACGGCTGACGAAGATGCGGACCTGCTGGATGTGAAGTCGTGGACGAAGTCAAAGGAGCCGGTGCTGAAGAGCAATCCGGAGACGAGCCAGTATGGCCCGGGACACAACTGCTTCGTGAAGTCGCCCGATGGAAAGACGGATATTCTGGTCTATCACTCCCGCAACTATGAAAAGATCGAGGGCGATCCGCTGCATAATCCTGATCGTGCCACGCGTGCGCAGGTGCTTGCGTGGAATGAAGATGGAACGCCGAACTTTGGTGTTCCGGTAGCTGACGGTCCGTACGTGTTTGAATAACGGAGAAAAGAGGATGAGTACAGAGAATGCAGTCAGACCGGAGCGGATTCCCGAGTGGATGCGTCGGCCGATCCAGACCGATCGCGAATATGCAGAGGTGCACAACCTGCTGAAAAAGAATGGGCTGCATACGGTCTGTGAGGATGCCAAGTGCCCGAATCGACATGAGTGCTGGAACCACGGCACGGCGACGATTATGATTCTGGGGAATGTCTGTACGCGCGATTGTCGCTTCTGTTCGATTGCCACCGGCAAGCCGAGTGGACTGGACCTGGATGAGCCTCGGCGTGTGGCCGAAGCAGTTGAGAAGATGAATCTGCGGCATGTAGTGATTACGAGCGTGACGCGGGATGATCTTCCGGACGGCGGTGCGCAGATTTTTGCGGAGACGATTTCCGCGATCAAGGCGCGGGTTCCGGGGACGACCGTAGAGGTGCTGACGCCGGATTTTCTGGGGCGTCGGGAGTGTCTCTATACGGTGCTTGATGCGGGACCGATAGTGTTTAATCATAATATTGAAACGGTGAAGCGGTTGCAGCGCGCGGTTCGATCGGCGGCGACCTATGAGCGGTCGATGCAGATTCTGCGCTATGCGTCGGAATATAGTGATGGATCGATGAAGGTGAAGTCGGGTATTATGGTGGGGCTGGGCGAAACCAACGAAGAGGTGTTGGAGACGATGCAGGACTTGTTCGACAACGGCGTTCGGCTGCTGACGATCGGGCAATATATGGCACCGACGCGGGAGCATGCGCATACGAAGCGCTTTGTTACGCCGAAGGAGTTTGTGGAGTTTGAGGATGCGGCGTATCGGATCGGTTTTGACGCAGTGGCGTCGGGGCCGCTGGTGCGTTCGTCGTATCGGGCGGATAATATGGTGAGGATATGATGAGCGGGTTTTTAAAAACGGTGGTGTTCAGCGCGATGTTGGCGTTGAGTGGTTTGGCGTGTGCGGGCGAGGTTGCGCCGACAGAGGAGCATGATGGACATTTAGGGGAACGGATTGCGGTGTGGCTGGAGAGTAAGGGGCTCAGCGATTCGATGGCTATTGGGGCCATCTCCACACTGCCGATTGTTGAGCTGCGCGGCGCGGTTCCGGTGGGTCATGTTTTGAATGAGACCGGGAAAATGGAAACGGCAGAGCGGATTCGAACGTCGCTGAAGATTTATGTGCTGGCGGTCGTGGGCAATATGCTGCCGATTCCGTTTATTTTGGTGCTGCTTGGTCCGGTCTCTCGGTTTTTGATGCGGTTTAATGCGGGCAAGCGGTTTATTGAGTGGCTGTTTGAGCGCACACGGAAGAAGAGCGCGAATATTGAAAAGTATGAAGAGCTTGGGCTGACCATTTTTGTGGCGATTCCGCTGCCGGTGACGGGGGCCTGGACGGGTGCTATGGCGGCCTTTTTGATGGGATTGCCGTTTTGGAAATCGATGCTGTTTATTCTGCTGGGCGTGATGATTGCGGGCGTGATTATGACGATTGTGTCGCTGATGGGCTGGCTGGGTGCTGCTGTTGCGGGCGCGGTATTGCTTGCAATGGTGGCGGGCGCTGTTTTAAAAAGCCTCAATAAAAAGGGAGTTGAACAATGACGGATCAGGAAATTTTGGATGCGGTAAATGTGGTTATGGACGAGGAAGTTAAGCCTGCACTGGCGTCGCATGGCGGTGGAGCAAATGTGACGAAGGTGGAGAACGGTGTGGTTTTTGTTGAGTTGCAGGGCGGATGCAGAGGATGCCCCGGGGCCCGGATGACGATGAAAAACGGGATTGAAACGCTTTTGAAAGACCGCGTGGCCGATGTGAAAGGCGTGGTGGATGATACGGATCACATGGCTGGATAGCGCACTGCCTGTTTTGATTTCGGTAAGGCGTATTGGTTGGATCAGTCGATACGCTTTTTTTTCGGACTTGTTTGTCGAAGTTCTTGAGTCGGTGTCCGTGTTTTGCCATCATCCTGTATCGAGGCGAATGTTTGGCTGATCATTGTTTGTGGAGATATATAGATGAAAATCCTTATTGTCGAAGACAATGCCTTTTCTCAGGCGTTGTTGAAGAAGACCGTTTTAAAGGCCGGGTATGATCCGATTGTTGCGGAAAACGGGGAAACCGCGTGGGAAATTTTACAGGGAGAAGATCCACCGAAACTGGCGCTGGTTGACTGGATGATGCCGGGTTTGAGCGGCGTTGGATTGTGCCGGAAGGTGCGCGAGCAGGATACAAGCTCACTGCCGGTCTATATCATTCTGCTGACGGCGAAGTCGAATAAAGAAGATGTACTGGAAGGCTTTGCCGCCGGGGCAGACGATTTTATTAAAAAGCCCTTTGATGCAGGGGAACTGATTGCCCGTATTAAGGTTGGGCTGCGTTTGGTCGAACAGCAGGCACTGCTGCATGGGCTCATTGATTCCCTTCCTGATCCGGTTTATGTAAAGGATCATCGCGGACTGTATCTTCGTTGTAATAAGGCGTATGCCGATTTTGTTGGAGTGGCGCCGCACAAGATCCGCAGCCATTTCTCCTGGGAGATTATTCCTGGAGAGAAGGGCCAGAAGATTCATCAGGACGACCTGGAAGTGGTGGAGAGCGGCTCTCCGCGTAAAGATGAAGGGTGGGTGCAGAACGCAAATGGTGATCAGGTTTTTCACGATGCCGTGCGGATTCCTTATCTTGTCTCGGCGGTCAGTGCTTCGGGGATGATCGGTATCTTTCGCGATCTGACTCGTCGAATGGAGCTGCAGCAGGAGATGCGGCGTTTAGCGGTTGCTGTGGAGCAGTCGGCAGAGTCGATCATGATCACGGATGTGAAGGGCAAAATTCAATATGTGAATGCTGCTTTTGAGGAAACCACCGGATATTCTGCTCGGGAAGCAATCGGCCAGACTCCGGCGCTGTTGAAGAGTGGGAAGCACGATGCCGCGTTTATGGCCAAACTGTGGGAGACCATTACCGTCGGTGATACGTGGGACGGACGGCTGGTGAACCGCCATAAAGATGGACACCTGTTTGGGGTGGAAGCCATGATTTTCCCCATTCTTGATCCACAGGGAACGTTGGTTAACTTTGTGTCCATCGGTCGCGATATTACCCGTGAAGAAGCGATTGAGAAGCACTTGCGGCAGCAGCAGAAGATGAATGCCATCGGTGAACTGGCCGGCGGTGTTTCGCACGACTTCAACAACATTCTTACGGCGATTCTCGGCTATGTTGCCTTGGGGCTGAGCTGCGTGAAGGAAGGCACTAATGAGCATAAATATCTTACTGAAATTCTTAAAGCAGGAGAGCGGGCGGCCAAGCTCGTTCGTCAGATTCTGGCCTTTAGTCGACAGGAGGAGCCCCAGTTTCATTCACTGGAACTTCAGGAGGTGGTTGAGGATTCGCTGGGTCTGGTTCAGGCCAATATGGAAGGCATTGAGCTGGAGAAGGATATTGATCCCAACTGCGGCCCAATTCTGGGGGATACCACGCAACTGCAACAGGTGATCATTAATCTCTGTTCGAACGCGGTCCATGCGATCGGGGAAAATAATGGGGGAACGATTAAGGTCGGGCTTCATGCCGTGATGGTTACACACGATGATCCGGCGGTTCAGGCGATGGATCTGATTTCGGGACCGTATGCCTGCATAACGGTGAGTGATACGGGCTGCGGAATGTCGCTGGAACTGCAGGATCGGATTTTCGAGCCCTATTTTTCTACCAAAAAACCGGGAGAGGGAAGCGGTTTTGGGCTCTCAATTGTGCACGGCATTGTTCAGCGGCACCGCGGATGCATTCGGGTGGAAAGCGAAAGAGGCGTTGGAACGACCTTTACGGTTTACTTTCCCCTGTTGGAAGAAGGGGGGGAGAAACTGCCCGTGGCCAGCTTGAGGAATACTGCTTCCGAGAAGACCGGCGGTCGTGTGCTGTTTGTGGATGATGAGTCGACGATTCTTACGCTTGGGCGCGAGATTCTTGAGTCCTATGGGTATAACGTAACGACCGCCACCAACGGAAAGCTGGCATGGAATATGTTCCGCAAGGCTCCGGAAAACTTTGATGCGTTGATCACCGATTACAAGATGCCGAAGATGAACGGCTATGAGCTTATCAAAAATGTAAAGAGTCTGCGGGGGGATATTCCGATTATTCTTTGCAGCGGCTATATGGAAAAGGTCGAGGGGGCGGGGCTGATGGACCTGGAAGACACGCTTTATATGGCCAAACCAATCGATTGGAGAATGTTGAACAAGGCGTTGAAGAACGGAACGGCGTAACCTTGATTAAGTGAAGACATCTTTCTAAGACTACGTAAAAAGAAAGGTGTTTTTTATTACTCCTCTTTGAGGGCAATTAAAGGGATTCTTATGAGAAAAATTGATCACCTTTTGCAGGAGCTGCTCGAAAAAAAAGCGAGCGATATTCATCTTTCAACAAACCATCGTCCGTGTTTTCGGGTCGACGGGGAGATGAGATTTAAAGCCGGGGCGGAACTTCTGACGAAGGAAGAGCTCAAAGAGATGATTTATGAATTTGCTCCGCAGCGGAATATTGAGGAGTTGGAGCAACGCTGGGATACCGACTTTGCCTATGAACTTCCAGGGAAGGCGCGTTTCCGTGTTAATGTGTTTAATGACTTTGGAGGAATCGGATGCGTCCTGCGTCAGATTCCCACCCGGATTCCGACGTTTGAGGAACTGAATCTTCCGGAGGTTCTTCGGACATTCTGCTTTTTAAAGAAGGGTCTGGTGATTGTTACCGGGCCGACCGGGAGCGGGAAATCCACGACCTTGGCCGCCATGGTGGATCTGATTAATCGAACGCGTCGTGAGCACTTGATTACGATTGAGGATCCGGTCGAGTTCCGACATACCTCCCGCGGCTGTCTGGTGAATCAGCGCGAGGTGTATGTGCACACGCAGAGTTTTTCAAATGCACTGCGGGCTGCCCTGCGCGAAGATCCGGACATTGTTTTGGTCGGTGAAATGCGCGACTTGGAAACGATGGAAATTGCCATAGAAACCGCTGAAACCGGCCACTTGGTTTTGGGGACGTTGCACACCAATACGGCCGCCACAACGGTGGATCGTATTATCGATAAATTTCCCGCGAATCGGCAAAACCAAATTCGAACCATGCTGGCAGATTCGCTCAAGGCGGTCATTGCTCAGACGCTGTGCAAACGGATTGGCGGAGGTCGAGTTGCTGCAGTGGAGGTGCTCGTGGTAACGCCGGCGGTTGCGGCGAATATTCGTGAGGGTAAAACGCATCAGATTATGACCCTGATGCAGACCGGTAAAAAGGTCGGGATGAGCACCTTCTCGGATACCCTCCTTGATATGGTAAGAAAAAGTGTAATTACGCCTGAAGAGGCCTATGCCAACGCCATCGACAAGGTGCACCTTCAAAGTCGCTTTTCGGAAGCGGGGATTGATCTTAATCTGACGTCTGCCACGATCGATGATGTGAGTATCGTATTTGATGAAAAGGATAATCGGATTTCTAAGGCAAAGATTCTGGGCGAGCGGCTTAACATCAATCCGAACGATGCTGCAGTTCTGCGTGAAATGGTCGTTATTTTGGCGACGGATAATGATCCTCATGAGCGCGACGGCGATGAGGCGATGAAATATGCCCGAAAACTTATGCAAGTAACGGGGCAGGAGGATGCGCTCACGCTGGCGTTGATCAGTACCGCTTTTGCTGAACTTCAAAATTATCCGGAGGCAATGGATTGGGCCCGTAAGGCGCTGAAGGCGGCGAAAGGCAGTCGGGATCGCGACCTTGTCATTCGTATCCAGAACTATATGAATCTGTATAAACACAACAACGCACCGCGCGGAGAGCGGGTTTAGTTGCCGTCGCGGGGTTGGGAATCAGCGATCGGATGTTGCTGAAAATTCGGGAGAAATCATAGCTTTAAGGTCAAAGTTTTCTCGGCGGTGGCCCCATCTCAAATTGGATGCGCGCTGGATCCATACAGGTTGAGGGCAGTGCATCCCGCACAAATAAATCCATAGTGGGGTTGTGTTCAGCGGGATCATCCATCGAGCCTGCCGGGATGCCGACAAATTCGGGGAGGCGCCCAAGTCGAGTCACAATCGGCGATCCGCATTTTTCACAAAAGCCTCGATGAATTTCGCTTCCGTTATCCGCGACGCTGGTGTATTCCCGCACAGATCCTTTGGTGATTTTGAAGGCACCGATCGGTATAATGCGTGCGGACATAAACGCACTTCCGGTATATTTCTGACACGCCTTGCAATGGCAGTTAAACGATGAAACGGGTTCGGCAGAGCATTCATAACGAACCGCTCCGCAACTGCATCCTCCAGACCACGACGTCCCCATAAGTTCGCCTCCATGTATGTAAAAACGAAAAGAGAATGTATTGTTTTCTGTTGAAAATCAATTGTCGATTGCCGGAAGCATGCGGAAATCGCCGGAAAAGCCCTGCGGTTAGGATTGCAAAGCCGCCTGAAGCGTGTAGCATACCCGTTCTTGAATTTTGGAAGGAGCTGTTTTATGGCAAAAGATGATGTAATTGAAGCTGAGGGCGTAGTTAAAAAGGTATTGCCCGCCACCATGTATCGCGTGGAGCTGGAAAACGGGCATGAAGTTCTGGCTCATATTTCCGGAAAAATGCGTAAGCATTTTATTCGTATCGCCGTCGGAGATCGGGTGACGGTTGAAATTTCTCCATACGATCTGACCAAGGGACGTATCTCCTTCCGTCACCGTGGCTGACGGCATAACGCCATGGCAAAGAGCAGCTTATGGGATATTCTGTTGCCCGCTGCCTTCCTTTTACCTATCTAAATCCACTCTGGGTGCGCTTAACCAACCCCGTTTTTAGGACCCCTGAAGTGGAATTTTGCGCCCTTGAGACCGCCCGCTTTTTTCTGATCCGGAGTGGGGGGTTCCTTTCTTCGTTTGAATGAGTGTGTTCCTGTTATAAGCGCATCGTCAGGAATAAAAGTAGGGTGCTGATGGTTATTCCGGTTGATACTCAAGAATAATAACGGCAGGGATGCACTCTTCAGCCGTGAGTTCGAGGGGTATGCGCCGTTTGTCTTTTAGTTCTTGGAACAGGGAGTCGCTCAGGCGGAGGTTGATGGTGCTCTTGTCTAAAGCAGACGATTTCAGTTCTTCTATGTCGATTCCACTGGTGCTGGTTTTTAACGGAGCGGTGGAGGTGTTTTTCAGATCAGCCGCTTTGCGGACGAGGCCGAAGGATGCTGTTTTTTCGGATACGCCGAGGACGGCGGTCTGTGGGAGCAGCTGTGTTCCGACATGACCTTCTATACTGATGTTGAGTGGAGGAGCAGCGGTTCCTGCCAGAATCTGTAGTTGCACTTTCCAGCTTTCGGCCTGCTGGGTTGGAGGCATGCGCAGCTGCAGTCTATAGTTGCCTGCCTGTTTCTCGAGGCGGTGCTCGAGATTAAATCCACTGGTAGAGGTAACGCGCAGCTGGTTGGTGATGTCCGATCGAACGTGGATGGTCAGATTGGTGCTCCATTCCTGATTCTGCGGAATCCACCCGGCAAAAAGGTGGGGGTTCGGTGTAGACAGGGCGGGGACTGCCGTTCCGTTAATCCAGAGTCTGGTTTCCGGATTTTCGGGGTCGTCAGTGGTCAATGTAAGATATTTGGTGAACGGGCCTTCAAGAAGGCGGGCATCAATGAGCACATCCAGCGGCGTGCTGCGGCCCGGTGCAATTTCTTTTTCAAAAAGGATGGGGGAGATAAAGGCGCAGCAGGAAGTGATTTCTTTGAGACGAATCGTGCGGTCGGTGGTGTTGGTAAGGGTGAACGTGCCGATATGTTCGGTTTCAGCAGGGAATTCGCCTAGTTCCAGGGTGCTTTCGGGAAGAATCGTCAGTTCATTTGCACAGAGGACTATTGAGGGAAATGCTGCGGACAAAAAAATGGAAAACAGGAGTATTTTCATTTTGCGGGATTTCTATGCTGGTTTTCGGAGATAGGGATTGCTCATTCATTGGACGATAGATTATAAGGGTAGGCAATCATTTAGTGTGCGTTTTTTGAGTGTTACTGCAGGGTTTAACTTGACTTCCCCTGCGATCTTTTTTATGAGCGGAGGCGGCGCTTACGGCGGGGCATATGCGGAGTGCGGGGAGGTCCGTTTTCAGTAGGTGAAGCTTTTTTTGATTATGCTTTTTTGAGGAGGAAATGAATATGAATTCGCGTCTTATAAGATCCTTGTTTCGGATTTGTGCATCAATGTGTCTGATCACGTCAACCGTTTATGGAGCTTACTCCGAAGATGGCGATAATGGCAGCATTGCAACGGCGGACAGCCTGAATCCATTGCCGGAAACGCCCAGCAGCAGCGGGTTCCTCAGCGCCACGATGAACGGCAGTTTTACGGATGGTAGTGATTATGATTATTGGGTGTTTGATGCGGAGGCCGGTGATGAGATTTCTGCTTGGATGGAAATGGATGCCGCCGGAACCTATCCGCGGCTTCGGTTGCTCAATGCGTCTGAAACTGTGTTGAAATATGAGCAATATTGGAACACTTCTATGCAGGCGTTTCAGAACTACATCGTGCCGTCCCCCGGCACCTATTATATTCAGACCTATCCTTATTATGCCCCGGGAAGTGAGGTTGGGTATACACTGCGGCTGGATGTTGGGCGCAACCGTCAATTGGAGTCAGAGGACAACAATTTCATGAACCAAGCGGACGTGGTTGCTTGGCAGGTGGATGGAAGTTCGAACAAAGGCCGTTTTGCCGGCGCATTGTATAACAATGTCGATTATCTAGATCTGGGCCATTTGAGTGACGGGGATTTAATGTCGGTAAACTTTCGCTTTCCGGATGGAAGTGCGCTTGACGCCACTAAATTGTCCTATGAAATTCAAACGCCGGATGGAACGGTGCATCAGTCAGGAACAAATTCCTTTTTTTCATATGATGTAAGCACCAATGCGGTTCATTATCTAAAGCTCTCCTCTTCTACCAATGCGATTTTAGCGCAATATGTTTCGGATTTTACGATTATCGATGCAGGAGCGCCGTTAATCACATCGGATACCTTGCCCGCAGAAGGATCAACCAATACGACGATTATCAGCAGCTTTACGGTCAATTTTTCCGAATATATGGATGTTG
The DNA here is from genome assembly GCA_016937035.1 of Pontiellaceae bacterium. Next base: position 12,859 of record JAFGWS010000161.1, on the reverse strand, counting down.
AAAGCGTAACGAATTCGGCGTCCTGGGGATTGATCACCGACGGCGGTGACGATATCTGGGGGAATGATAACGACGAAACCTATACGCTGGCGCCTTCTTATTCAGCGAATACGCTGTCGGCCACGCTCTCTATTACCGACGGGCCGATCCAGCCGGGACAGAATGTGCGGCTGACGGGAACGACCGCGTTGACGGATCGAGTGGGCAATGCGTTGAGCAGTGACTATGTTCGTGAGTTCCGCATCGAGAATATTGCGGAGTATGCGTTTGAAAATCGGAATAACGGTTCGATTGCGATCGGAACGCCGCTGGGCGCAGTGACCAATGTGGGTGACGGTTCTTTCGTGCAGACCCAGACGGCGGGGGTCGGAGACAATCCGGTCGATGTCGTCACCGCCGATTTGGACGGGGATCTGAATCCGGATCTTGTCTCGGCCAATTATAGTGCGGACACCATCAGTATTCTCTTCGGAAATGGAGACGGAACATTTACTTCCTCGACGAATCTGGTCGTGGGGGATGGGCCGAGGGCGGTGGCTGTGGGACACTTTAACGGCGATAGCTATCCCGATCTGGCGGTGGCCAACGAGTATTCAGATAATATCAGCGTTTTGCTGGGTTTGGGCGGCGGGCAGTACCAGCCGGCAGCGGCGTTCGCCACGGGTGATGGACCGTATTCGATCTCCAGCGCGGATTTAGATGGTGACGGCGATGCCGATTTGGTCACGGCCAACAAAAACGGCGGGAATGTTACGGTTCTTTACGGAGACGGCGAAGGTGGTTTTTCGCTGCCGGCGTCCCAAGGCTACATCGAAACTGCGGGGTCAGATAGCAGCTTCGATCCGGTCGGAACCGCCCAAGGGTGGCGTTCCGACGATTCCTATTGGGAAATCAGTGCTTTCCAGTTTTCATTTCCCTTCTACACCAACGCGTACACGAACTGCTATGTAAACAGCAACGGCAAAATATTCTTTGAAAACGGATCCAGCGACGGAAGTTCGAGTCCATCATCTCTACAGTCAAACAACGGGATCAGCGTACTCGGCAGAGATCTTCGGACCGACGGAGACGCAGCCAATGACGTTTATGTGGATTCACAGAGCGACCAGATTACCATCCGGTGGGCGGGCATCTACTATAGTAGCACCGAGCCGATTAATTTCTCCGCTACGCTCTACTCCAACGGTGTGATTCGTCTCGCCTATGGGGAGGGTAATGTATACGGAGGACTCATTGGTATCGGGGCCGGCGACGGTATAGCCTACCAGACGAGTTCCAGAAGCTCGAGCGGGTCTATGAGCAATGCCGCCGACATCGTGTTTTCACCGCTCACTGCTCAGCAAAGGAATTCTCAGTCATTCACCACCGGGGGCGGTCCTCGGTCAGTTATCGCCGCTAATCTCGACGGGGGTACGCATCCGGATCTGGTCGTTGCAAACTATGATGCTGATACCGTCAGCGTATTGATCAATAACGGTGACGGCACGTTTGCCGGTGCGGTGAATTATGCTGTTGGAGATGCTCCGCAAGCCGTGGTCGCAGGCGACATGAATGGAGATGGCATTCTGGATCTGGTGGTCGCCAACTATAATTCCGACAACGTAAGTGTGCTGCTGGGCCAAGGCGACGGAACGTTTGCCGCCGCTGCAAATTATGCAGGCACGGACGGGCCCTATGATCTGATTCTGGAAGATATAAACGGTGATGGGTTCAAGGATGTGGGCGCAGCCTCCTATGCTTCGAGTCGGATAACGACATTCCTTAATCAAGGTGATGGAACCTTGTCTAGTTCCAGCCAACAATATGTGATAAACAATTATCCCACTTCCTTGGTTTCCGATGATTTTGACGGTGACGGTATCCGGGATTTGGCTGCGGCCAACAGCTATTATGACCAGCTTTATGTCTATCTGGCCAATACCCGAATTTTTCTCAGCGAAAATCCCGTCGACAGCGATTTTTGGTCTGGAGCAGGTCGCGGGCAGTTAAGCGGAACCGGCGATCAGGATTATTGGACCTTCAGCGGCAAAGCCGGCGATCAGGTGGTTGTCGCCTGTGAAACGCCCGGTAATCCAGACAGCAGCAGTTTGTATTATCGATTGTTCGGAACAGATGGGGCGCAGCAGTTAACCTCTTTTTACGGCGATTATAACGGACGGGGTCAATCGTCTTTGATTACCTTGCCGGCGGACGGTCGGTATGCGGTAGCGGTTTCTTACAGCGGCTATTCGTACTGGTCTGAATATCGGGTACGCGTCACCAAAACGACTTCGGCTCAAATGGAGACGGAGAACAATAACAATACCAGTGAAGCAGATTTGGTTGCGTTCAGTGTTGGAACCAACGGTCTGGAAGCCGTGGTGGGCGGATATATCAGTTCAGCCGACACGTTAGGTGATTATTTCAGTCTGGGTAATCTGACCTCCGGAATGGTGGTAAACGTGTCGCTCCAGATGCCGTCTTCCAGCGATCTGCTGGCGGAGACCTATCTGGTGGGACCGGATGGGCACGAAATTGCGTTTTCAGACAATCAGGCCCTGTGGCTGGGCGGAACAAGCGCGGATTATGGTATCGTCAACACCTTCAGCAACTTCCCGACGACCACCTTTACGGCTGAATTCTGGATGCGCAGTTCGGATACCTCTAAATACGGAACGCCCATTTCCTATGCACGGGATGGACAGATTAACGAAATGATACTCTATGATCACCGCAGTTTTGATCCGCATGTGGGCGGTTCTTCGTATGATTCCGGTGTAGCCGGCAACAGTGGCCGCTGGGTGCATATAGCCTGGAGCTGGGACAGCGTGACCGGAACCAGCATCATGTACAAAGATGGAACAGCGGTTCACACGAACACCAACTTCCGTACGGATTACAGCATGATTCAGGGCGGGACGTTTGTGTTGGGGCAGGAGCAGGATTCCCTTGGCGGAACCTTTGAAACCTCGCAAGCGTATCTGGGAGAATTGGATAATCTGGCGCTGTGGAACACGGTGCGTACACCGGCTCAGATTCAGTCCGATTTGGCTTCCGGTTTGACCGGTTCGGAGTCGGGGCTCGTAGGCTACTGGAATTTTGAAGATGGAACGGCGGACGACCTGACGGATTTGAGCAACGATATTGCGCTCTTCGGAAACTGCTTGATTGAGACGGTCGACCGAGTTTCCGATCCGGCCAGTCAGGCTTCATATCCCACGACCTTTGAGTATACCGTAATCAGCAACGGCATTTATTATGTGCGGGTACGCGATGCGCTGGGTGACGGCGGTATGCTGAATCAGTATCTGGTTAACATTTCCATGCGGGACAGCGTTATTCCATACGTTGTATCCTCCAGCTTGCCCTCGGAAGGCAGCTCTTCCACAAATGTAATTGATCGCTTTACCGTGGATTTTTCAGAAGAAATGGCGGTGGATACCGCAACCAATTCGGCTAACTATGAGCTGCGTTCGGCCGGGCCGGACGGGCTGTTGGATACGGCTGATGATGCTCTTTATACCCTGGTTCCCAGCTATTCATCGGGGCTGCAGGTTTCGCTGGTGATCAGCGACGGACCGATCCAATCCGGCGCTGTGCGCTTTACCGCTAAAACCGGGTTGCAGGATCGCTCCGGCAATCCGCTCCGTGAACAATTTGTACAGCGCTTTACGCTGGCTGAGCTGTCCGGCTACACCATGGAAAACCGCAACAATGGAAGCTTTGGAACGGCCACTCCGCTGGGCACCTATGTTCCCGGCGAAACCGACGGATCGTTTTTTGCTGGGAATCAATACGGCGTCGGCAATAATCCGTATGCGGTTGTGACGGCCGATTTTGATGCCGACGGACATCTGGACTTTGCGACGGCCGATTACGGCTCGGATCAAGTCAGCGTGATGTTGGGCGAGGGCGATGGTTCCTTCCTGCTCTCCACCAATATCGTGGTCGGCGACCAACCCATGAGCATAGACGCCGGGCTGATTAATGATGATGCGTATCCGGATTTAGCAGTGGTCAATTATAATTCAGATACCGCCACGGTTCTGTTGGGCGACGGGTTGGGCGGCTTCTCCGTGGTTACCAATTTGTATGCGGGTGATGCACCACGCGATATTCTCATTGCGGATATGAACAACGATGGGCCCAACGATCTGGTCGTTTGCTGTGAATATGGTGATAGTGCCGGTATCCTGTTGGGCAGCGGTGACGGAAACTTCGGTGCAGTTACGCTTCAGTATTGCGGAGATGGTCCGTACGCGCTCAGCGTCGACGATCTGGATGGCGACGGCACGAACGATGTGGCGACGTCTTGTAATAATTCGGACGATCTGGGGGTACTGTTTGGTAACGGCGACGGAACATTGCAGTCTGTGGTCAGGTATACAGCCGGAGACGCACCGCGCGGCGTGGTGATTGCGGATCTGAATGCCGACTCCGTGGCGGACGTGGTGGTCGCTAATTTTTACAGCGATACAGTTACCATTTTCCGTGGCACCGGCGGTGGGGTCTTGACGAACATCGCCACCGTGGCGATCGGAAACGGACCGTGGGGCGATATTCTGGTGCAGGATTTTACGGGAGACGGCCGCATGGATTTGGCCATGGCTCTCCATTATGCCAACCGTATCGCGATTCTACCGCAGGAGTCGAATGGGACTTTCAGCTCCGCAAAGAGTTTTTCAGTGAATGCAACCTATCCGATTGATACGGCGGTGGGTGATGTTGATGAGGATGGGTTACTGGACATTTTGACGGCCAATCACAACTCACATAATGTAACCATTCTGCTCGGATCTCAATTTCTGATGCTTTCGGAAATTGCGGAAGGAAGCGGGATCTTTATCGGGCGCGGCCGCGGTAATATTGCAAACTCGGGCGATTATGACTATTGGAGTTTCAGTGGAGAAGCGGGCGATCAGGCCGTAGTGGCAATGAGCCTGCCGGGATATCCGAACAGCAGTGGACTGCGAGTCGATGTGTATCGTCCTGATGGAACATCATTTGGAACCTATTATGGAAACAGTACGGGCGGATCGGCGCAAACTCCCGTGCTGACGCTGCCGACAACCGGGCGCTATACCGTGCGGGTTTCGTATAACTATCAATACTGGGGTGAATATCATCTTGCGGTGCAGTGTGTGCATCCGCCGATGCAGTTGGAGTCGGAAGTCAATGACACCACCGGGAATGCAACGGTGCCGACGTTTGGGCTGCGGAACGGTCGGCAGGAAGCAGACGTAGGCGGATTTGCGCTCTTCAATACGGGATATGACTATTACAACCTCGGCAACCTGGCCTCCGGCACGGTGGTGCAGGCTTCCATCGATTTTCCGTCGTTCAGCAGTGAACATCCGGAATTACAGCTTGTTGGTTCGAGTGGAACGGTTATTCCGTTCCAGAACAGCACCATCAGCAGTAACGGCGTTTTGAATCTGGACGGTTCCGCCGATTATCTGCGGACCACAACGACCAACTTCAGTTCCCGTACCGGTACGGTGGAAGGCTGGATCTTCCCACGTGAAGAATACCACTGGGGCTTTTGGCAGACGCACGACAGCACTGCTGTCAACTTCGCGGACTGGCTCGCGATGTTCTCATATGATTATTACACCTTTTATTTCCGCAGCGGAGGGGGATCTTCTGACGTCACCTTCCGTACACAAGACTATATTCCGGCGTATGAATGGACCCATTTGGCGTTTACCTGGGAAGGCACCACGATGAAGGTGTATGTAAACGGAACGCTGATTGCTTCACGAACCAATGCGACTTTGCAGGATGTGATGGATCCGTTTGCCTGCTTTGGGCGCGGGCATAATGACCGCTGGCTGAACGGCTGGATGGATGAACTGCGGGTCTGGGATCGTGCATTAACATTGGAAGAGGTTACTTCTGTCGCTCAGCAAACGCTGATAGGAAATGAAAACGGTTTGGTGGGATATTGGAATTTTGATACGGACAGCTCCGACCTTTCCGGAAACGGCAACGACGGGGATCTGATGGGGGATGCTTCGCTCGACGATTTCGCGCTGAAACCGTACACGCCAACCACGAATGTTACGCATGTTACCGATGCCGGCGGGATCTATTATATGCGCGTGACCAAAGGAAATGGTTCGGTGGCCGATCAGTATGTGCTGCATCTTTCCATGTATGATTCCACGATTCCGATCATTACAGATGAATCGCTCCCGGCGAACGACAGTTCCAGCCAGGCGATGATTAATGCGTTCACGGTCTCCTTCTCGGAAGAGATGAGCGTGGACACAGTAACGAACTCCGCCAACTTTGATCTGACGGCGGCCGGTACGGACGACCTGTTCGACACGGCGGACGATGCTCCATATACGCTGGCCATCAATTACAGCGGCGGACTGACCGCAACGTTCAGTATTGAAAACGGTCCGGTACAGCCGGGGCTGATCCGTTTCACGGCGAGCACCAACGTGCTCGACCGGACGGGAACATCGCTGGTGGCATACACCAACTCGTTCCGCATCACGAACCCGGATCGGTATGTTTTTGAATCGCAGAACAACAACACCATCGGTGCGGCCGAAAACCTCAACGGGTTTACCACCAACCTGCTGGACGGAACCTTCAGTGTGGATCAGACGGTTTCTCTGGCCGGAAATCCGGTTGGTCTGGCCTCCGGTTATTTCAATGCGGATACCAATTTGGATTTCGCCGTGGTGGATATGAGTGCCGATACCGTGTCGATTCTTCTGGGCAACGGCGACAATACATTCTCGGTTTCCACCAACATGACGGTGAGCGACGGTCCGACGTCCGTAAAAGTGGGGATGATTAATGATGACACGATCCCGGATTTAGCGGTTTCCTGTTTCAACAACGATTCTGTGGCAGTGCTCTTCGGCGACGGAAACGGCGCCTTTACGAATACCGTTTGGTACAGCACCGGCGATGCTCCGCGCAATGTGGTGATCGGCGATCTGAATAACGACGGGATTGCAGACCTTGCGACGGCGAATGAATATGGCAACAACGTCGGTGTTCTGCTCGGCAACGGCGACGGAACCTTTGGACCCGTCAGCTATACCGCTGCGGGTGATGGGGCATACGATTTGGCGATGGCCGACTTTGATGCAGACGGGACAAACGATCTGGCCGTGGCCAACGGTTATGCGGACAGCGTTTCGGTCCTGTGCGGGCAGGGCGATGGCTCATTCACGACGATGACTAATCTCGTGGTGGGCGACTATCCGAAATCGATTGCGGCGGCAGATTTTAACCTTGATGGTCAGGTTGATCTGGCGTGCGGAAACTTTGATTCCGACAACGTGAGCGTCTTTCTCTCCGCCGGAGCCGGGCAGTTCGGTCCGGTGCGCACCGTCTGGGCGGGCGATGGGCCTCATTTGACGGTACAGGATCTGGACGGTGATTTGGTTCCGGATCTGCTGACGGCAAATGAATACAGCGATTCGGTGAGCGTCCTCTTCGGGGACGGCTTCGGTCGGTTCAGCGCGCCGGTGGGTTCTCTCGCGGGTGATGGTCCGGCGCAGGTGATTGCCGGTAATTTTGACGGACAGAGGGGTCTTGAGCTGGCGGTGGTGAATAAAAATGAAAATACGCTCATGATTCTTACACCGAATGCGACAGCCCGGATGAACAATGCGTCCGACGATGGGCTGGTGAAGGCGCAGTACGGCCGCGGAAGTCTGAGCGATACGTCGGATGTTGACTATTGGACCTTTGATGGACAGGCGGGCGATCAGTTGTCGCTGGCGGTCGATTTCCCGAACGGACACAGCACGTACGGCAGTATTTTGCGTTGGCGCGTGTATCGTCCGGACGGTGTTCAGTTATTCAGCTATTACAACGATCCATACGGCTACGGCCAGAGTGCTCCGGTCGTGCTGCCGGTGAGCGGCGACTATCTGCTGATGGTGAGCTATAATTATGATTACCGGGGTGAATACCGCTTCCGCGTGATGACCGCTTCCGATCCGCTGACGCTCGAGTCCGAGGCGAACAACAATACCGGCAGCGCTGACCAACCCGAATATGTTCTGCAGACCGGAACCCGCTCAGCGCGCGTACTCGGCCTGATTCACGGCAACGATACCTCCGGCGATTATTTTGAAATGGGCAACCTCGGTATTGGAACCTCGATCAGCTTGGGCATTGAATGGCCGACGGACAGTACACTCTCTGCGGCGCTCTCTATTTACGGTCCGGCCGGTGAAGTCGCGGTGCTCTCGCCCGCAACGAATCTGGTCTTTAACACGGTCACGAACGGCATGTATTATGCGCGCATTAATGACGCCGCCACAACGCGCGGGTTTGATGCACAGTATGAGCTCCAGTTGTCGCTGTCCGATTCTACGGCACCGGAAATCATTGATGTAACCCTTCCGGACGAAGGCGCGGTGGTGGAAGATATTATCTCCACCTTTACCGTCGAATTCTCGGAATCGATGGATCCGGCGACCGTAACGAACCCTGCAAATTATGTGCTGATCGGGGCAGGGGTTGATGGCGTGCTGGATAGCGTTGATGATGAAATTTATCCGCTGCAGGCGACGATGAACGCGGGCGGCGCGAGTGTTTCAATGGCGATTGTTCAGCCGCCGCTGCAGACCGGTTTGACGCGGCTGACCGTTTCGACCGCGCTGAAGGATTTGATGGGCAATCCTCTGGCTTCCCAATATGTACGCACCTTCACGATTACAGATGGCGGCGTCGGCAATTCCGAAAGCCGCTATAACGACGTGATTTCGTCAGCCACGCCCATTGAGCTGTTCGAGGCCCCGGACGGACTCTGGACCGGCACGGGACGAGGGGCGATGTTCAACAGTGCGGACGTGGACTACTTCAGCTTCAGCGCGACCAACGGCGAAACTGTTGTGCTGGGGGCTGATATTGAAACCTATGCGTACCAACACCGTCTGCGCTTCCAGTTGCGGGACAGCAGCGATTCGGTTTTGGCTGAACTCGTAACGCCGTATTCCGTAAACCGCGGACAGACGGCTCCGTACACGATTCCGGCGGACGGAACGTACTATGTGCGCGTCAGCGCGGTGGATAATTATTTTGGGAAATATTGGGTGCACGTCATGGCGGCAGAAGATCCGCTGACGCTGGAGACCGAAGACAATGGCACCATCGGTTCCGCAGACACCATTCCGATGGTGGCGAGTCCGACGAATGCGGTCGGCAGCATCGCCGGCTATGTCTCCTCCAATTCGGATAACGACTATTTTGAAATCGGCACCGTGACCAACAACCAGACTATTCTGGTTGGTGTTCGGACACCGGACGACTCCGGGCTGGTTCCGGTCGTAAGCGTATACAACTCCTCGGAGGAGTATCGGGGGGAAATCGGTGCGACGGGCGACGGTTCAGCGGAAGTCCGTATCACCACGAGCGATACCTATTTTGTGGTGATTCGCTCCGGCGAAAATACGGGTGGTCTGGGTAAAGACTATATTCTGGATGTGGAAGTGCTGCCGACTTCGGCGGTCATTATTCCCAATTTGACTGTGTCGCAGATCACGTTGCCGGCAGGTGCTGGAATTAAGAGCGGCGACGACGTCAGCTTGACGTATCAGGTGCAGAACACCGGTTCGGCTCCGACGGAAGAGGGGGCGTGGTTCGACCGCATTGTGCTCTCCTCGAATAAGGTGATGGGTGATGCTGACGACTATTCGCTCGGAACTATTGCTCATATCGGCAATCTGGCAGACGAGGAAAGCTATGTGAAGTCGCCCACCGTCACGTTGCCTGACGGCATTTCCGGTGACTTCTACATCGTGATCTACACCGACTTCGGTGATCTGGTGGATGAACGCCTGTTCGAAGGCGATAATATTTCGGCCTCGGATTCCACCTTTGCCGTTGCGCTGGCGGACTATCCGGATCTGGTGGTGGAAGACCTGCAGGTGAGCGGCAGCAACGAAGTCGGCCAAGTGATTTCAATTACATGGACGACGGCGAACCGCGGTGCGCTGGCGACGTCCGGTGATGTACAGGAGCGTCTGCGTATTCTGCGGGCGGACAACGGCTCAGAGCTCTATCATCAGGACTTTACCGTCTCCGCGCTGTTGGTCGGTGCAACGGCGACCAACGCGGTTTCCTACACGACGGTACAGGCGGTACCGCACCAGATTGTGGTGACGACCGATTACGGCGATGACTATTTCGAATACGATGCGGTCAGCCACGCTTCGGCGGAACAAAACAGCGCGAGCGTAACGACCCCGATTTACCGCTACTACAACGTCAATCTGACCTCGAAACCGAGCGACGGAGGAAATCTGAGCGGTGCTGGGCATTATCCCCAAGGAACCGTGATTACGGTCTCGGCAGCGGCCGACACGGCCCTCTTGCCCTACACCTTCATGAACTGGTCGGAATATGGAAGTTTTCGTAACGGTTCGACCAACTACACCTTCATGGTTACACGCAATGTCAATCTGACGGCTAACTTTGGTCTGCCGCAGCTCAGGATTGATGCGGTGCGTGTTCCTTCTGCCGGCGGATCGGTGACCGGGGCCGGGGCGTACAATTATGGAAGCACCACGGTGCTGAAGGCCTTCGCGAATCCGGGCTATGCCTTTGATCGCTGGCAGGAAGGGGAAACCTACCGCGGTATTGATCAGGCGATCACCAACGTGCTCTACACCGACCGTGTCATGACGGCTTACTTCCGCGAACTCAATCCAACCCACACCGTAACCACCGCGTCGGATCCGACGGGTGTGGCCTTCGTGAGCGGGGCGGGTTATTACACCAACGGAAACAGCGTCGTCTTTTCTGCGCCGTTGAGCACAACCAACGGCGTCAACCGCTACATGTTTAAAGAGCTGACGCTGAATGGATCGCTGCTGGCGACGACGAATCAACATCTCAACGTTTTCAGCACGCTGCAGCCGTCCAATATGCTGGTGGTTGCTAAGTATACCGCTCAGCCCCTCGATCCGCAGGTGTTGGAGCTTAAACGCAATCTGAAGAATCCGGTTCCGGCCACGACTAACTTTGCGGCGGCGCTGGTCTTTGATCGCTCCATGCAGACCAATGTGCCGCCGCAGGTGGTCTTTACCAACATCGCCGCTCCGGCGCTCTCCTTCGACGTGCCGACCAACGGAACGTGGGGCAAGACGCATCTGAATAATGATACCTATACGCTCCAGCCGATCAGCTTCAGCGCGGGCGACGACGGCGACTACGGCGTGCTCGTTTCGCAGGCCACCGATCTTTATGGATCGGCGCTGACTGAAACCAATGCAGCGACGGTGTCGGTGAACGCCACCCCGCCGGACAATCCGACGTTTTCGGTGGTGGCTTCGAATGCGGTATCGGTCACGGTGGGCTGGAGCAGCTATGTTCCGCCGGCGGATATTTCCGGTTACCGTCTCTATCGTGAAACCAACAGCTTTACGAGCGTGGCCGGGCTTTCGCCGGTCGGCTTTGCGGGCGCAACGAATACCACCGGCGTAATCGGCGGTATTGAGCTGGATAAGGACTTCTACGTGGCGGTGGCCGCAGTCGACGTTGCGGGCAACCGCAATCCGGCGGTGAGCAGCATTAAGGCGCGCGTCAACAGCGTAATTCCGACGCCGGTATCACCGACATCGACCACCGTTGGCGCCACGGGGGCGCGGCTCACGTGGAGCAGTTACGACACCACCGGACTTTTCGGTCTGGCCGGCTACCATATTTATTGGCAGGAATCGGACTTCAGCAATGTTTCCGGCCTTACGCCCTATGCTACGGTTTCGGCCGCGCAGAAGATGATCAATATCAGCGGGATCGACCGGACGAAGAATCAATACTTCGCGGTCGTCGGTTACAACCGCCTTGGCGAGTTTAATCCGAACGTCTCCACGGTGCTGTGGCAGGATCCTTACTCCGGCACCATCGATTATAATCTGACGATCGGAACCGACGGCGCGGACTTCGCCCTGTATGACATCTATAACAACATGACCGTTTCCGGCGGCGCGACGCTCACCATTGAACCCGGTGTTACGCTGCGCTTCCACAACGGAACCGGACTTTCGGTTCACGGCACGCTCACCGCGCTCGGTACGGTCTTCCGTCCGATCGTGATGACTTCGTCCGCAGCAGAACCGCAGCCGGGCGACTGGGCGGGGCTCTATCTGGGATCGGGTGCCGATGCGTCCAATCTGGCGCATGTGCGGATTGAATACGGCCAGGGGCTGGATATCGACGACTGTGCGCCGACGGCTACGGCACTCACGCTGCTGTACAACCGCTATTCCGGTCTCACGCTGGAAGGCACGGCTTCAATGACGACCACCGATCTGCTGTCGCAGTATAACGACATCGGAATCGAACAGCTCGACAGCGCACTGCTGACGGTGAACAACTCGATTGTCATGAACAACGGCACCAACGCCGTGGCCGGCGGAGCGAGTGCTCTTTCCGCAGCCAATGTCTGGTGGGGTTCCGCCGACGGGACCGCCGTGCTCGCCGGATTCTTCGGCAGTGTTGCCGCCACCCCGCATCTGACCCGCGAACCGTTGCTGACGCCTGCGGCCGATACGATTGACGGCGTCCGTGATGTCGGTTCGCGAACGGTCGGTATGCGCTATGCGTGCCGTATTGCGGAATCAATGCGCGTGAGTGAAGACTCCACGTTTGCGGGTATCTTCTTCTCCGACTTTGCTGAAACGAATGCGGTGCTGCTTTCGGAAGGCGGGGGACTGAAGACGCTTTATATTCAGTTCCGCAATGTGAACGGTGTGACCAATTCACCGATCGCTGTACCGATCAATTACATCACGACCGGCCCGTCGATCGATATCTTTAATCTGGCGGAAGGCCAGACGGTAGGTCGCCCTTACATTGTTACCTGCGCGGCGTCTTCGCCGCTGGGTGTTGCGGCATCGGA
>JAFGWS010000160.1 GCA_016937035.1 Pontiellaceae bacterium | reverse complement strand
TATCTTTTTCACGTCAAATTCCTCTTTCTCTGTAAGCATGTGATAAATGCAACGAGCCAGTTTGCAGGCCAGTGCTTTAGTTGCGACGGGGACGTCGCGTCTGTGATGCTTTTCTGTCCACAGCGGAGCAAGTGGTTGAGCCGGAAGAAGCATGCTTTCGTCTACATTTTTCACCTATTTGCGTCCATTAACCTTCATTTGCGGTTTCTCTACTGCATTTTCAGGATCATGGTTCGGCGGGCGTTACGATCCGGATAAACCAGGTCGAGTCGTCATGGACTCGGTTGGTCAACCATAGCGTACGGTCAGTCGGCATGGAAGGAATGACCGTCCAGGTCTGCCAGTTTCCGCTATCGAGCGAAGGCCGGAACTGGATTGCATAAGAATGGTTGGCGACGGCGTCGAAGCTGAATTCAACATTCGTCCCCATGAACCCGATCGAATCAAATTTGAGCACGCTCAAGGCATTGGTTGGCTGCGTTCCCGCAATATATTCCTGGATATTGCTCAGTCCATCCAAATCCGGATCGTCGGCGGCATCGTTCGTCATGGGGTCGGTGCCGTTCGCCTGCTCCCACGCGTCGGGCATACCATCGCCGTCCGTATCGAAGGAGTCAACGACGAGCACGGCAACAGAGCTCGTTGCCGCCCCCATGAAATTGGAGGCAACAACATAATATTCTCCCGCATCGGATTCCCGGACATTTGTGAGAGTCAAGGTTTCCCTATCCGCAGGCAGAGGCGTGTTGTTGAAATACCAACTCAACGAAACAGGTTCCGAGCCGGTTACCGAAACCGAAAAGTCCACGTTGGAGCCCACTGCCACGGTTTGATTGGTTGGTTGAACCAGAAATGCGGGGCCACGCCAAACACCCTGCAACGCCAGTTGCGCATCAAATGACAGGTCGCTGCTGGTCGACGATACCTGATGCACTTCCACCGCGAGAACATTTGTTCCAACCATGAGCAAGGAGGGATCGAAACCGACCGAATAGTAACGGTCTTCATCGCTGCCGCTCACGGCATCAGACGCAGCAGTTCGGTAGTTCACCGAGCCACTGGGCATGTTGCTTCGGAAAACCTCGATCCCGTTCACATACGCGATGGCACCATCGTCGCGCAACACACTCAATACGGCATTGGTAATCCCGGCAAGAGAAGGGACAACGAACGTCTTGCGGAAATAATACGTCCTATATTTATTGGAACTGTCGGGGCCATAACTGATCGTGGTGGTCTCGTCACCATCACCATATCCAAATTGCGCCTGCCCGCTGCTCCAGGATGCGTCATTAAAAGCCGATTTTCTCCAAGCTCCTCCTTGATCCGATCCGTCATCCAGATATTTCCAACCCGTGGCACCGAATGGAATCCGGACGGGATTCTCAGTGACGTTCTGTACAACAAACGTCGTTTCGGCTACCGGCCCCCTCCGACCGAGGAAATCACTGCCGACTGCCGACAGGGTGTGTGTGCCAAGGGGCGTTGCGGACCACGGCAGGGAAAACGGCGGACCAGCCGATCCGATCCACTCTCCATCCAGGAAGTAGTCGACGGAACTTGCCTGGCCGCCCTCGGAAATGGCAACGGAAAGGTTCACGAAGGTATCCCGTGCCAGAATCGCACCGGATGCCGGAGAAAGAATGGCAACTTCAGGCAGGGGGGCCACCACGTGGATCACAACGGTCTTGGATTCTGCGACCGCGCCAAGATTATCAGTTGCACGCGCAATCAACTCATGAGTTCCGACCGGTGGATTGGACCAATAAACATTGGACGACATGGCCGACCATTGAACCAGTTCCATATCGTCCACAAACAACTGAACCAATGCGACACTTCCGTCATCGTCACCGGCTTCAACCGAAACGAAGAGACTGCTATCGGCAAGGATTAACGTTCCATTGGTCGGGGATGCAATCGACACATAAGGCAGCAGATTTGCAACATTGGCACGCCCCGCCGTTACACCGGCCGCAAACCAGTTGGCCGGGTCGTTACCGAAGTCGGCATCGACCCTGCGCTGGAGGGCATTGCCAAGGCCGGCCGCAGCATCCGGCCAAGGCAGTTCGTCCCTGTAGCCCACCTTATCGATCATTATGAAGGGAACGATGACATTGGTCGACAACACGTCGGGTTTATCGGGTTGCTTGAGTTCGATGGTTTCTCCGGAATTGTCCAGCGTTCCAGACCAAGGCCCGTATATGGGAACCTCATCCGGCACATCATGCCTGCTCCTGAAGGCTGCGAGCTGCGCGGAATCAGCCGGATCGAAACCCACCACCAGGAGTCTTTCACCCCCCGGAAGCGACTGGTCGACGGGAAAATCATAATCCACAGCGTTGCGAAGCCGCCAGGTATTGGCGGGGGTCTCCGGGTCATACAGCAGGACTTCCGCAGCCGATATGTTTTGGAGCTCAATGAATTCGTTCATGTTATTATCGACGCCGTTGGCATCCTGCGGATGGTACATGATCTCTGAAATGACAAGCGGCCCAACGCGGGGATAGGCATTGCTTCCTCCAAGGGTCAAACCACTCTGGAGCGTGAAGAATTCCTTTTCCTCGCTGTTGAGATAGCGGCCGAAACTTACGCCGTTGGGCGCCTCGCCAAATTCGTAGCCATGGGAATATCCGGTTAGATCGCCATTGGCATCGGCGGAAAAAAGATAGACCGAATCCCCCAATTCGCTGAAACGGAAGAGATGGGGTTCCTGGTTGAAGTCGCTTTCATCAAATACGCAATATCCATCGGGAGGAAGGATGGTTTCATCGGGAATGCGGTATTTCCTGGGCGCAAAGAAATCGTCGGTCAGGAACCATCCGCCAATGTTTACGGCATTTGCTGTCGGATTGTGCAATTCCACCGAATCCAAAGCCGGCAAATCGGTATGAGTCAGGGCTTCATTTACAATAATCCGACCGATTTCCGGTGGAGCAGGATCCGCCGTCCCCGGAGATCCGAGAGTTTCCCCGCTTGCTCTCCAGCTCAATTTGTTGCCCCACGTGTTTCGCGGCGCGTTTTCATCCACAATAGCGAGAGAGAACCCCAACCCGTCCGTGATCGGATACCAGCTGTCGTCATAGGCGAACTCCAGGATTTTCTCGCCAACGGCATCCTCCAGTCGGAGGGTTTCCCCGCTGTTTTCGAGCGCGGCAGAAAACTCGCCGGCGATATTAAAACCGTCTCCATAGCGGGCGATGAACGCGTTCCGGTTGCGCACGAGCAATACGGTTTCCCCGGGAGCAAGATGGGTTATGGAACCGTCCGAGAAATTAAAGTCGATTCCATCCGAAAACCGCACGTTGTCCAGATCAAGCGCTTCGCTCGTCGATATGTTTTTCAGTTCTACGTATTCGAACTGCTGGACATCGGAAGAGGAGTCCGTCGTGGGCAACGGATTGTACATGATCTCCGTAATCCGCAGATATTGCTGCTCCGGAGAAGGCATACCGACATAGCTGTTGCTGGACACCATGCGGTTTCCATCGAACAACACCAGGGATTCCCCCCACGCATCCAGATGCCCCTCACAGGGACCTACTACAAAAAGACCCTCCCCACCCCGCGGACCAGTGGAGCGGGCACGAAAGGCGCGGGTATTGGGCGATACGTAAATCGAGCTGTTGGCGGGAACAACCGTCCCGGGACTGAACGTAAAACGGATGCCGCCATCAAGCTCCCACCCCGAAATATCCAAGGCATAGTTATTGGCATTGGATAGTTGAACGTACTCCTCCTCCTGATTGCCCGACACGGGGTTATAATCCCACGACACGATGGACAGCAGGGCGTTGTCCGGTTGCGGGAGGGGAATGCCGGCATTGTCGTATTTCGTGATCCCTACGGCGAGAGCGGTGTTGGTCACACTATGCTTGCCGTAAAGATGCTGCCGTCGCTGATCCAGATAATCGTTCAGGAGCATGGCCACACCATTGGCGGGATCAATCCCCGCATTAAAGTTCCCCTGCCCTCCCTTGGCCGGCCAACCCCACCAAGCGCGGTCGAGCATTGCATCATCCCCGATCAGCTCCAGCCACTCGATCGCCTTTTGGTAGATGGGCGACTCCTCCGGCGGCGTTCCGGGAGGCAACACGTATTCGTCGAGTACTGTGCGCATTCGCCGGAGATACATTTCGCGGGTCTGCGGCACCGAAATGATCACATCATAAAGACGGTTCCAGTTATAGTCCGGCGGAATGGCTTTTGAGGCCCCGTAGAAGGGGTGGCATTTAAGAAGGTCGTTGGCAACCTGGATGCCGTCGTAATCGGAATTCAAATAATACGAGGCCCCCCATGAGAGATTCATATCGAAGGGAATGATGCGCCAAAGGTCGTCCCCGTCGTTGTCATGATACAGGCTCATGTTTGCGCGGACATCATCGCTCTCGTTGGCGATCCGGGCTGCCACCATATAGTTGATGACCTCGGGCAGATCGAGCCGGTCGAAAATATTCTTCATCCGCTGCCCGGTTGAAAGAGATCCCGAAATTGCGGCGGCGAGGTCGATATAGTCCAGATTCTCCGTATCCCATCGCCGCGTCTTCTTTTCCCAGCCGCCATTGCTGGTAATTTCCCAGGTCCCATCGGCAAGAATGGTGGGCGGTTCGATTGTCCCCATGGCGTTGTATAGCGCACCATTCGGATCATACCCGAGACGCTCTAAGATCTCTTCACCATGAACGTCGTTGTGGTTGGCTAACTGGTAGAACGCCCCGTTGAGCTGAAGTCGATAGGGAGCATAAAATGGTCCTGGCGCACCAATTTCATTGCACAACCAATAGCTTAAGCCTTGCCGCATGTACGTTGGATCCGAGTAGTCCGCCACGAAAGAGGTGTTCTTGAGTCGCCCGCCCCCTTCGTTGTGGCGGAAGGTATGTTCCGTATTGAACCGGATACGATGCGATTTTTTATCATAGACAGCCGTCGTGTTGCCCCGCAGGAACATGAGCACGTTGTCATAGAACTCGCCGTCAAAATAGAGCGAGATCCGAGCGCCGGCATCGGAATCGGCCCCGGTCTGCGTCGTGGTCGGTCCGGGCTGAAGCACCGAAGGCGGCGCAAACAGATGGACCACCGGCAGACCGCTTTCGACATACCCGGGATCGATGACCGTGCCGAAATATTCGGCGGTGGACGCGGGATCGGTAAACACCGGCAACCGCGCCGTCGCATCATTCGTGTCCTCGGCGGTGATGTAATAACGCAGCATTTGGCCGGTTGTACCTGCGCCGGCCGGGATAATGGCGCCATAGATGCCGTCGCCCGGAGCCCCGTCGCCATGCGCTCCATCGTCAAACATGCTGACGGCAACTTCCCCTTCAAACATGACCCTGTAATGCAACATAACCTGAGCAACGGGATGGGCGGTGGGGAAGACTTTCGCCGTCACAAGGATATCGTCGTCATCGAACGGAATATTGGGAACATGAAGCACATCGGCGATGCCGGGACCGGGGATGAAGGCCCCTCCCATGTTTTCTTCACCGGGCGTCGGGTGTGTGAAATAGAGGGCCGCATCGGTGGAAACCGGCGTTTCATTGGTTACTGAGGAGGCAAAACCAAACGAAACATCCGGAACCTGCGATGGATAGGCTGGTGCAAACTCCGAGCAGACGTTATTCCCGGAGGGATCCACCAGCGCGAGATACCCACCGTCGGCATCCAGCTTAAAACTGGTGTGCAGCGGTTCTCCCGGTATTCGGCGATCCTTGTTCGACGCAAATACAACAAGGAATGCTCCCGGCGGCATATTGGTGGATGGAAATTTCCATTTTGACAGATCGTATTGATTGTCGGTGAGTGCCCAATCGCATAAATCAACCGTTACGGGTGAGGTATTCTGTAATTCGATCCAGTCGACATATTCACCGTCCTCATCCATCAACGTCGTTGAGTTCGACGCCATGAACTCGCTGATCCGAATCTGCGCCAAAACCGAAGATGGACTCAGCGCCAGCGTGCACATAAATGCCGATCGTACGATGTGTCTGAATATTGTCATAGTGAATACGCTCCAAAAGCGTCGGACCATAGTTCCATACCAAAGAGCAAGGATCAAACCGGAACGTGCATGGCTTTTCGCGACAAGGCGCAATCCTGATGATTTCTTTTCCTCGCAGAACGCATGGCGAGAACGTAGAATCGCTTCCGTGTTTTAAATCAACCTCTTTTGGAGACTATGCAAACAATGAAAACATGCCGGACTATTTGCAGAGCCCTCCCAAAACAAACCTGAAGGATCGAAACATGAGCGAGCAATTGCTGGAACTTGAAAACGTGACCAAGCGCTATGGCGCGGAGACGGAGGTGTTGAGAGGGATCGACCTGACCGTGGCGGCGGGCGAGCGCATCGCGATCGTCGGCGCGTCCGGCTGCGGCAAGAGCACCCTGCTCAACCTGATCGGCGCGATGGACCAGCCCGACGCGGGAAGCATCCTCTTCGAGGGAACGGATATCGCGACGCTTTCCGAAAAGGAGGCCGCCGCGTTCCGCAACGCTCAGGTCGGCTTTGTCTTCCAGCTCCACCATCTGCTGCCGCAATGCTCCGTGCTGGAAAACGCGATGGTGCCCGCGCTGGCGAATCCCGGAAAGAAAGAGGTCCGCGAGCGGGCGCTGCATCTGCTGGAGCGCGTGGGATTGACCCATCGTTTGACGCATCGGCCCGGACAGCTTTCCGGCGGCGAGCGCCAGCGGGTAGCCGTCGTCCGTGCCCTGATCAATCAGCCCCGCCTGCTGCTGGCCGACGAACCGACCGGCGCCTTGAACCAGGCAGCAGCCGACGATCTCATGGCGCTGTTGCTTGAACTGAACCGCGAGGAAAACCTTTCGCTCGTGATGGTGACCCACTCCATGCGGCTGGCGGAACAATTGGACCGTGTATCAACGCTGGAAAACGGGATATTGAAATGATCCGGTTGCTGCTCTCCAGCCTCCGCCATTATTGGCGGATCCACCTCGGTGTGCTTCTGGCGACGGCGCTGGCCTCGGCCGTGCTGACCGGATCCCTGCTCGTGGGTGATTCCGTAGACGGCACGCTGCGGTGCTTTGCACTCCAGCGGCTCGGCGGCATCCATTACGCGATGCAGGTGCCGCACCGCACCTTTTCGGATTCGCTGGGCGAACGGATTTCGCCGAAGGCAACCACCCTGCTGCAACTGCGCGGCATGGCGCTGGCGGACAAAGGGCAGATCAATCAGGTGCAGGTCTATGGCTGCAAATCGGCCTTCTGGAACTTTGCCGGTCTGGCGCTCGATCTGGAGGCGGGCGAGATCGCGATCAACCAAAAGCTGGCGGATGCATTGCGGGCCGGCATTGGCGACGAGGTTTCGCTGCGCATCGAGAATCCGGGGCTGCTTCCGCTCGATGCACCGCTTTCCGCGCAGGACGCCGAGCGATCGGTGCGCGGGCGGTTTACGGTCAAGCGCATCCTCGGCGACGACGAGCTGGGGCGGTTCGGCTTGTCGCCCAGCCAGGCGGCGCCGTTCAACGCGTTCGTGAACCTCGAATGGCTGCAGGAACGGACCGACCGCGTTGGACTCGGCAACCTGCTTGTTGCGGGCGCGGATGATCCGTGGACGGATTTTGCAAAGGCTTGGACGCCGGAAGATTTTGGGTTTCGATTTGTGCAGGACGGCGCAACCACCCAGCTCGAAACGGACGGCATCTATCTGGACCCCGAAGCGGAGCGGGCGGCGCTATCGATCCCCGGCGCCGCCGGGACGCTGACCTATCTCGTCAATTCGCTTTCCAAGGGCGAGTCTTCAACGCCCTACTCCTTCGTGCTGGCGATGGACCGTGAAGGCTTGGGCGACGACGAAATCGTGATCAACCGATGGCTGGCCGACGAGCTGGAGGCGTCCGTGGGCGACACCATCCGGATGCGCTACTACGAGCTGCTCCCCTCCGGCCAATTCGAGGAGCGGGAACGCGCATTCCGGGTGCGGGGAATCCTGGAGATGCAGGATCTGGAGCAGGAACGATCCCTTGCCCCGCCCTTCCCCGGACTGACGGACGTGGACCGCTGCGCCGACTGGGATGTCGGCATTCCGATGGATGAGACCGCCTTAGAAGACGAGGCCAACGAAGCATACTGGAACGCCTACCGACAAACCCCGAAGGCCATCGTGTCGCTGGCGGCGGGACAATCCATGTGGTCCAACCGCTTTGGATCGCTGACCTCGGTCCGGTGGACGAACGGCGAAGAGGTGGAGGCCGCGTTCCGAGCCGCCTATCGCCCGGAAGCCGCCGGATACCAATTCCAGCCGGTTCGCGAGCAGGCGCTCGAAGCCGTCCAGCAGGCCATGGATTTTGGGGAGCTGTTTCTGGGCATGAGCTTTTTCCTGATTCTATCGGCGCTGCTGCTGACGGCCCTGGTCTTCGTCTTCGGCGTCCAGCGCCGCGCGGAAGAAATGGGCATCCTGCTCGCGGTCGGCTGGCGTAGGCAGACCATCCGAAGCCTGCAGATCGCGGAAGGTGGAATCGTTGCGCTGGCTGGCTCCATTGGTGGGGCGTGGCTCGGCGTGGGCTACACCAAACTGCTGATTCACGGCCTTGCGCATGGCTGGGGCGGTGCCGTGGCCAATACCTCGATCCACTATTTCGCGCAGCCGCCAACGGTTTTCATTGGGGCGGTCTCTGCGTTTATCTGCGCATTGCTCGCCATGGCCATCACGGCATGGCGACAAACCCGGCACCCCGTCAGGGAACTGCTGCAAGCGGACTTTGCAGAAGAGTTCAATCCATCCATGCAAGCCCCGGAGCGGCGAAAGATACGTATGACCGTTCTCGTCTCGGGCCTGCTTTTTCTGGTGGCCCTCCTACTGGTGGCCTATTCCCTGATCGCTGAAGGACGCAATCTGACGATGTGGTTCTTCGGGGCTGGTGCCCTGCTGCTTGCGGCGGGGATCGGCTCTTGTTCAATTCCGCTGCGGAGGTTCAGCCGCGAAGATGCGCGCTGGTCGATCGCCATGCTAGCCCGGCGGAATGCGGGGCGTCGGCGCGGCAGAAGCCTTTCCGTGATCGGACTGGTGGCTGCGGGCTGCTTCCTGGTCTTTGCCGTCTCATCGATGCAGGAGGATGTCGCCGCCCACGCCGACCAGCCGTGGTCGGGTACGGGCGGATTCCCCTGGTTCGGCGAGTCGACGCTGGCCATCAAGGATGGTCTCGACGGCATCAACCTGCGGGTGCGCGACGGAGACGACGCCAGCTGCCTGAACCTGAATCGGGCGCGCTCGCCCCGCCTGCTGGGCGTCGATCCCGCCGTCATGTCGGCCCGCAAGGCCTTTATGGATGGAGACAATATCTGGAAAAGACTCGACCTCGATTTACCCGACGGCATGGTGCCGGGTTTGGTCGGCGATTCCGATACGGCCATGTGGGGTTTGGAGGCTACGACCGGAGTGGAGAAAGGCGATGTGATCGAATACATCGACGACCACGGAAAGCCCTTCAAGGTCAAGCTGGTCGGCACGCTTCCCATGCGGCTATCGGTTTTCCAGGGAACGGTACTGATCGCCGAACATGACTTTGTCGAACGCTATTCCTCCGAATCCGGATACCGCATGTTCCTGCTCGACGAGCGCCCGGACACAACCCGCTACGAACGCCTCGGGCTCGATGTGGTTTCATCCGTGGACCGGCTGCGCGAATTCTATGCGGTGGAGTCCACCTACCTCGGCATGTTCCTGGTGCTCGGCGCACTGGGCCTCGCCGTCGGCAGTCTCGGACTCGGCGTGGTCGTCATGCGGAACGTCCAGGACCGCCGCGCGGAACTGGCGCTCCTCATGGCCGTGGGATACCGCGTCCCCAAGCTCCGCAACCTGCTCTGGATCGAGCATGGAACCCTGCTCGCCGCCGGACTCGGAATTGGCGGGATCGCCGCAGTGATCGCCATGGTCCCTGCCCTCTTCCTGACCCATGCCGACATCTCACCCTCGCTCATGCTCCGGATGCTGCTGCTTGTCGTCGCCTGCGCCGTGGCCTGCATGGGCATCGCCATCCGGATCGCCCTGCGCATCAACCCGCTATCGGGCCTGCGCAACGAGTGATGATTCTGCCTCCGCCAATAATCACGCCACGTTTTCATCGCAGCCAAGACCAATTTCCCCTCTTTGAATCTTCGTGCACTTGAGCAAAGCAGGTGGTAAAGATTCCGTGTTTTCCGGGGTTCCTCCAAGCCTATTTCAACTGCACCTCGATCTGATAGAAGCCGGTCGATTCGGCGGCGTGGAGGGTGTCGGTGTAGCTGTTCTGCGGATATTCGATCCCATCCTGCAACAGATCGTTGGCGTTGGTCAGCGATCCCCGCCACAATACGGAATAGACGCGATCCTCGACGGAGAGCCATTCAACCACAAAGCCGTCGACCGAAACCGGATTCGCCGATACCGAAGCCGTAAACACTGAATTCGCATCGGACGGATTTGTTCCCGCGATCCATTCGGATCCGTTGTCGATCCCGTCGTTGTCGAAGTCGTCTTCAGCTCTTTGACTGCTGGTGCCGCCAAAATGGTCCCTCTCCCAGTCATCGGGC
>JAFGWS010000159.1 GCA_016937035.1 Pontiellaceae bacterium | reverse complement strand
CCGAGTGATACGCGATACCGGTCAGCAATGTTCTGCCGGGTTCCTTCCCCGGCATCGTAGGAGTCCAGAATCCTCTGGCGCAGATCCTATGATAATGTGTTCATGTGCAGAACGCTACACAATGAGCACACGAATGGCTATATAATTATTTAAAATGCTCTAATGGCGGCCGTTTTAAACATCTGGAGTGCGCGGACCCGCAGGGCGGCAGGGAAGAAGGATCGCCGGGCTGTCCGCTTGAATGTCCCTGATTTACAGAAGGTAACGAAGCAAAGAAAGGATCTGGATCCAAACTTCGTTCTCTTTGTTTTCTTCTGTTCAATGATTCCAGCCTTTTGCGGCGCTTTCGGCGAAAGCGTCCTACCTTTTGCGGAAGGAACCGCCTGGGTCGTCGCACCGGATTTTAATCAGCCGTTTGCGGATGCGCAGGAATTGGCGAGCGGGCAGAATGTGATATTCGAACGGCCAAAGCTCCAAGAGCCGAAACCCGAATATGCCGCACCGCAGCAGAACGCTCCGATGCAACGATCTCGAGGTGATATGTGTGTCGTTTACTGATTGAGAGAAATGTTTCCATCCGGAGACCTGCGAACACGCTCCGATCATGCAGGGCAACCTCCCTTCAGCTACTCGATTTCCGCTTTTCAATTGCGGAGGGATGCGGCAGGATATTGTCCTTTAATGGAGAAACGGTGTGGCGCTTGGCATTGCTGAGATGATATTGCTCGGATTGTTGGCAGACTGGGTTTTTCGCAGGATGCGGATGCCGGGGCTGCTGGGCATGTTGCTGATTGGTGTTTTGTTCGGGCCCTCTGTGCTGAATCTGCTGGAACCGGGATTTCTTGATGCTTCCGCCGATCTGCGGAACATTGCGCTGATTATAATTCTGCTGCGGGCCGGGTTTGAGTTAAACCGTGAAACCTTGAACCGCGTCGGTGTTCAGGCACTCCTGATGTCGTTTGTTCCCGGAGTGCTTGAGGGCGCAACGATCGCACTTCTGGGGCCCCTTTTTCTTCCGCTGACGCATTTGGAATCGGCCATGCTGGGATTCATTATTGCGGCGGTTTCTCCGGCGGTGGTGGTGCCGATGATGATCGGTTTCATGGAGCGGAAAATGGGTGTAAAAAAGGGCATTCCAACGATGATTCTGGCGGCGGCCTCGCTGGACGATGTTATTGCGATCGTTATTTTTTCCGTGTTTCTTGGGTTTTACACAGGTTCCTCCGGTCACGTTGCTTTGAAAATTGCCGGGATTCCGGTCTCAATCGTTGTAGGAATAGCGGTGGGGTTTGGAATCGGTTGGCTTCTGTTGAAGCTGTTTGAGCGTTATAATCCCCGGGCGACGAAGCGGACGATGGTGGTGGTGGGCGTTTCTATTCTGCTGTTTCAGGTGCAGGAGATGTTGAAGGTTTATGCCGTTCCTTTCCCCGCTTTGCTGGCCGTAATGGCGATCGGGTTTATCATTCTTGAGCGGCGGGAACCGATGGCGCATGAGATCTCCTCAAAACTTGCGAAGGTGTGGGTTTTTGCGTCGATTATGCTCTTTACCTTGGTTGGGGCCAAAGTCGACGTTTCGCTCGCATTAAAGACGGGGTTTCCCGGTTTGGGGTTAATTATGTGTGGATTGGTTGCGCGTAGCGGAGGGGTGCTGCTCGCGCTGCTGGGAAGTCCTCTGAATTTCCGAGAGCGGTTGTTTTCAGTGGTGGCGTATTGGCCCAAGGCAACGGTTCAGGCGGCGATGGGTGTGGTGCCGCTGGGGGCGATGGCGACACTGGGGATGGATCAACGTCCGGGACAAGTGATTTTAGCCGTTGCCGTTTTGAGTATCGTATTTACAGCACCGTTGGGTGCACTGGCGATCCAGTTGGTCGGAGAGCGTGTGTTGGAATCTGATGCGGATGAGGAGATGGCTGACGATAGACTCTGCGAAGGGCCGTAAGGGTTCATTTGTTATTAAATCTGTCCGAAAAGAGGGATTTTTGGCGCTGGAATGTCTGGCGAAATAGACTTGTGTTTGTCGTGTCAGGCACTAATTTGTGCCGAATAGCTTTGCTTCGGCGTACTTCCGGTTGCCGCGACGGCAATACAGATTGATTTTTGCTGCGTAATGAGGGGTGATTTCATGAGATTTTTTCAACGAGGTTGCATATGTTCGGTGTCGTTTTTTTTGGTTGGACTGTTTGTATTTTGCGGCACGGCGAACGGGCAGAAGGTTCCTGATTTCAAAACGATGAGTGTTACGGATATCTACGAATATGCCAGAAAAATGCTGGAGAGAAGGGACTATGAGCAAGCGGTTGAGCCCCTGCTGGAGGTGATAGATGAGCTTGGGAAGCTTACGGGTGATGATCAGAAGGCGACGACTCAGGAATGCCGGCTGGAACTTGCCCGGGTCTATTATCAGTTGGGTCAGACGGAAGAAGGGGTCGCGCTGGTTGAGGAATATCTGGAAAACACTCCGCGGACAAATGAGCGTCTGGCCTTACGCATGATGGCTCAGGCCTTTTTTGAGACGGAGAATTGGGATGAAATCATCGAATATGCGTCTCGTATCCAAGCGGATCCGGGGATGACGCCTGATGACGAATATAATATGAACCTGTTGCTCGGGCAGGCCTATTTTCTTAAGGAAAAGTGGGAGGAATCGGTTGATCCGCTGGTGTACGCCGAGCGTAATGCCACCGACGACCGGGTTCGTCAGAAGTGCCGGATTATGGTGGCGCGGGCACTGGTTGAAACTAAGAAGTGGTCGAATCTTTTTGCGTGGATACGGCGCGTGGAAAGCTCGGATTGCCGATACGACATTACACTGAATATCACGATGATGTTGGGCGCTGAAGGGCTCTATGCTTCAGGAGGGAAAGATAATCTGTTGAATGCACTTTACCTCTACCGCATGGTGCTGCCCCGTGAGGAGCTGATTGCTTTCGCCGAGAAGAAAAAGGAGGAACTGCAACGGAAGATTAATGGCGTAGGGCTTCAACCGTTTGAGATCAAAGAATATGAGCTCGAAGTGGAGAATCTCGACGCGTCGATTGAGCAGCTTCACAATATGGACCCCTATGAAGACAATGTTGATCTGTCCATCGGTGAAATCTACGCTTCAGAGGAGATTAAGCGCTATTGGGAAGGTTATGTCGCATTTAAACGTGTGTTTGACCGATGCTATATCCCCGCAGATCAGCGGGAAGAATTTGATGAGGAAGATGAAGCTGCCGGCGCAAAAAAGCTTAAAATCAGGATTGGAGAGGCGGCAGGCTATTATGCAGCCGAAGCACTTTATAATCTGAACGAAGTTGACCGTGCGGAGCAGTGCATAATGGATTATCTCAATGAGTGGACCGACGCGGGTAAAGAGGGCATGTTCCATCGCGAATATCTGCTGCTGATGATTGGAAATAATCTGAACCGGAATAATTTTGGAGCGGTCATCTCTCTGCGTAAGTATATTGAGGGATTGGAGATCAACGCTGCGGATCCAAACAAACGTATGGCGAAGGCCAACCTATACTACATGTTGGGATTGGCGTACCTGCAGAATCAGCAAAATGCAGATGCCTGCGATCTATTCGGGGTTGTTGTGGAGGGTCTTTGCGATGAGTCCGGACATGTGTTGGAGGAGTTTGATTTTTTGAATCGCTCGTACGCGTTGTACTACCGCGGTATGGGCTACATGCTGCAGGGTAAATTTACGGAAGCGCTTTACGATTTTGAACAATATCTGTATGAGTATGATGGGGGCGACTTGGAGGATGAAGCCGTTTTCCGAAAAGGGGTTTGCCTGTACGCGCTTTCAGAGACGGTGGAAGATACCAAAGAGGCCGAAAAAACCTTTACCTACCTGATTGATAACTATGAGCAGAGCTCGGTTCGGTCTGAGGCGTACAGCATGCGCGGCGACATTCGCGTGGCAAAAGAGTCCACCGATAAGGGCCCCCATCCGCTGGACCTGGCGCAGGAAGATTACGACGCGGCAATCAAAACGTCCAACACGCCGCTGCAGGCGCTCTATCCTGTGAAACGTTCGGCGGAAGCCTATCAGTTGGAATCAAAGTGGGATGAAATTATTGCACGCATGGAGCAGTATAAAGCCAAGTGGGGGGCGCAGGCGGATCTGGCCGAAGCGCAATACTGGATCGGGCAGGCGTACCTTCGGCAGGATGAGGTTGAAAAAGCATTTAATGCGTATATGGGGGCGATTCAGGAGTACGGCAATATTCCAGGGCAGCTGGGCGTCGATAAGATCATTATGGAGATGGTCGGCCTTGTGGAGAGTCAGAAGGATGCCTCGACCCGGAATTCCTGGATCCAGCTGGTGGGCCTGAAGCTCGAGGATGCGCGGAAGGCCCATCAGGAAGTTCTTGCACTTCGCTGGCAGCTCACGCGTGCGTTGCTGCAGGGGGAGGAGAGTCTGAAGAGTTTCTCCGACCTGTTGGTCAAGACGGTAAACGACCTGACGATTGCCTCGCCCGGCCCGCTCTATCTGATGTGCGATGCCGCTGTCGAGATGGGTGATCTGGAGAAGATGACCAACTACGCAAACTACTTTATTTCCAACTTTGAGGAGTCGGATCTGGTTTGGCACGCCTATCGGGCACGGGTTGTGGCGCAGATGGAGCTGAAGCAGTATGAAGACGTGCTGGTTTCTGTTGGTGCCGTTCAAAATCTGTTCGGTCCGGTGCCGGAGGCAGGGTGGTCGCAGATTGCCAAGGCCAATGCGCTGATTGAGTTGGAGCGGAGTGTGGAAGCGGAAGAAGCCTTTAAGATCATTTCGAGTGTGCCGCAGTGGCGCAATGAATATATGGGCGAAGCGTACTGTGGAATCGGTCGAAGTCTTTTTCGGCAAGGAAAATTTGGACAGGCACTCGGCTGGTTCAAGCGCACCTATATGCAGTGCAAGGCTTTTAATAACGGGATCTGGGCGGCGAAGGCGTATCTCGGTGCTGCGGATTGTCTCGAAGAGCAGGGAGAGCCAGCACAAGCACAGAGTATTCTTCAGGAAATGCTGGACGATCAATATCTTAACAGCGAAGAGCGTGCGCCCTTCATTGCCGAATATATCCAGAAAGCCGAACAGCGGCTCCAAAATTAAAGAGGGCAGGATGAAAAAAGTTTTACTTAGTTTGGTATTATCCGGCGCCGCATGGGCGGGGACGGTCGCCGCACCCATTAAAGCGATCGTGATTCTTGGAAGTGGAGTAAATTCCAGTCAGCAACCGGTTGATCTTCGGGGATATTCTAATAATCAGATTTGGTGTGGGCCCTCTGATGTCAGTCGATTCGGATTCCACCCTCGAGACATTACCCGGATTATCTTTGATGCACAGGAAAACATCGACGAAAAGTTGGTTGAGGAGCTGCGAGTTAAGCGTTCGTACAATGAGCTTGTTGCGCATTTGGAGAAGGGGCTGGCTCCGTTTAAGGAATATGACTTTCTGCCTTCGAATTTGAGCATCTATCAATATATGCTCGCAGAGCTTTATTATAAACTGGGCCAATACGAAAAGTCGTTGGTTTATTCCCGAATGCTGGCGGACCCCGACCGTGATCCTGTATGGCCCGCCCGGTGCGATGAAAACATCGAGCACGGAGCCTATGCGTATCAGGGTCTTGCACTGATGGAACTCAAGCGGACGGAAGAGGCTGAGGCCCTCTTCGCTTTGCGCGGTTGGACAAAGGAGATGAGCGAAGATGCTCCGGCGGAAGACCTTTACATTACGGCCAAGTTTTTGACGATGAAAGGGGACTATGCCGCAGCGATTGAATTGGCTGCCAAGGTGGTTGTATTTAGTTCCGATAATCCGCAGTGGCTGCGTCCTGCGGAAATGCTCTGTGCCCAATTGTATGCAAATCTCGGCATGTTTGATTCATCCGAAGAGGTGATCCGTGAAATTCGGCTGATGTATCCGAATACCGATGAAGCGGATGAGGCGGATCGACTCATGGCAGAAATGGACGCTTTGCGGGATGCGTGGAATGTTATGATGAAATAGAAAGAATCTAAGAATTGATAATCTTAATTAGAAGGAGATTGAAATGACAAGAAAGATGACCAGACTGGCTTTTGGCCTGAGTTTATGGATTGCGCCGGTTGCCGCCTTCGCTGCCGAAGAGACCGCGGAAAAGAACCTCTTTGATATGATTATGGAAGGAGGATGGGCGATGATTCCCCTTGGGCTTATGTCGCTGGCCATGGTCTATTTTATTGTTCAGAACGGGCTGGCGGTTCGCGAGAAAGTACTGTTGCGCCCTGATCTGTTCCCAGAATTCATCAAGCTGATGCAGCAAAAGAAAATTTCGGAAGCACACGCGTTGTGTCAGCAGAATAAAACGCTCTTTACGTATATTTTAGGTGCCGGATTAGAACGTTGCTCCGAAAAGCGTGAAGTCAATTTTGAAAAAGTGAAGGAAGCCATTGAAGAAGCCAGCACAGAAGAAGTCACCACGTATATGAAGCCGATTGACTATCTTTCCATTATTGGTGCAACGGCGCCGATGCTGGGGCTGTTGGGTACGGTTTCAGGGATGATCGGTGCGTTTAACCATTTAGGTCTTTCCGGTTCCGGGAAATCCTCCGAGTTGGCTTCGTACATCGGGGAAGCGCTGATGACAACGGCTGCCGGTCTGGTCATTGCCATTCCTTCAATGCTTTTCTTTTACTACTATCGCAATAGTTTTATTAAATCCACTGCTTCGGTGGGACGTAATATTGGGGCCTTGCTCGATACGCTCGAAACGGGTGAAGCTCCGATGGGGTTTCGTGGCTGACTGAACGGCCGTTTTGATGACGGTTAAACTTCTCCGTAAGAGAGGTGTGAGATGAAAGTTAAAATGCCCGCAAGGGAAGATGCCCAAATCGATATGGCGCCCATGATTGATATGGTGTTTCTGCTGCTGGTCTTCTTTATGGTGGCGTCGGTTGCTGCGGAGCAGCGCTACGAAATTGAAGCGCTCCCGCATTCCAGTAACGCCAAGGTGCCCGAAGAGATCAAAGGACGCATGATTCTCTCTCTGGATGCAGAGGGAAATGTGTACGATGATATGGAGCCGATTGAGATGGAAGATCTGTCGAAACGAATCGAGCAGCGCATGGCGGATCCCAATAATCCCATTACAAAGGTGCTTATTCGTGCTGACGAACGGGTCCGCTATAAAGACAGTAAAAAGGTGATGGCCGCCTGCGGTGAAGCCGGAATGACCGATCTCATTTATACGGCGTTCAGGAAATAACGATGAAATTATTAGATGATATGATGAACAAGAGAGCGGAGCTCCAGATTGCCCCGCTGATCGATGTTGTGTTCCTTCTGCTGATCTATTTCATGGTGACTTCGGCGCTTAAGGATAAGGAGGCGGATCTCTCCTTCACGCTTCCTGCTCCTGCACCGCCGGAGGCTGCTGTCGCGGAGCCTTGGGAGGTGGTCGTTGAAATCGGCCGTCCGATCCAGAATACGGAAACCGGTGAGCCGGATCCCTATTCCGGTGAAGTGATGGTTTATGGGCTGCCCTACGGAACGTCCGGCGAATTAGACGGAATGGTTGAAGCGTTGGGGAATGAGAAGGCCGCTGCTGAATCATCCAGCAGCGAATTTGTGGTAACCATTATCCCCGACAACGAGTCGATGCACGGACGCATTGTTCAAGTCATGGATGCCTGCGCCGCCATTGGGGCGAAGAACGTTGCCTTTGGATCTGACCCAACTCAGGATTAATATCGAACGAAGGTATCGGTCCGAAATGTGCCGATGGCCTTCCTAACTTAGGAAATTTTATGAATACGCAGACAAAAAAGTTTTTGGCTGATCTGATCAACAGCATCAGCCCTTCAGGTTATGAAGCTCCGGTGGCCGCCGTATGGAAGGCCGAGGCCGAAAAATTTGCGGATAAAGTGTGGACCGATACACATGGAAATTCGCATGCCGTCGTGAATCCGGGCGGATCGCCCCGTGTCATGTTGGCCGGCCATTATGACGAAATCGGATTTCAGATTTCTTACATCGACGACAAAGGATTCCTTTGGATTCAGCCGCTGGGCGGATGGGATCCGCAGATCGCTCAGGGGCAGCGCGTTCAGATTATGACGAAGAACGGCATCGTGCGCGGCGTGATCGGTAAAATGGCGATTCACATGCAGACGCCGGAACAGCGCAAGCAGGTGACAGAAATAAAAGATATCTGGGTCGATATCGGCGCAAAGAACAAAAAGGATGCCGAAAAGATGGTTGAGGTCGGCGATCCGCTGGTGGTGGCGTACGGTTTCGAGGAGATGGCCAACGGCCTGGCAGCGGGGCGTGCGTTCGATGACCGCGCGGGTGCATTTGTGGTACTGGAGGCGGCGCGCCAGTTGTCGCAACTAAGTCCAAAGGCTGAGATTCACGCGGTGGCCACCGTGCAGGAAGAGATCGGATTGCGTGGCGCACGCACGGCCGCGTATGGAATTGATCCCGACATCGGTATTGCAGTGGACGTCACTTTCGCCACTGACCATCCGAGTATGGCAGACGCAATGAAGCGTGAGAATTTAATTGAGTTGGGTAAAGGGCCGGTCTTGACGCGAGGCCCCAATATTAATCCCAAGCTGTTTGATCTGCTCGTGAAAACAGCAAAAACGGAGAAAATTCCGGTGCAGATTAATGCCGAACCCCGTGGAACCGGAACGGATGCGAATGCGCTGCAGTTGAATCGGGCGGGCGTTGTGACGGGACTCGTGAGTATTCCTTTGCGCTACATGCACAGTCCGTGCGAGCTGATCAGCCTCAAAGACCTGGAGCAATGCGCGAAGCTGCTGGCGAAGACGATTGAGAAAGTTACGCCCCGTACCAACTTTGTGCCGTTCTGAGGCGTGAAGCGTATTGCGTATTGCGTATTGAGTATTGCGTATTTCTCTGAGGTCGGGTGAACGATCAAGGTCTTCAGACTTCAAACATCAAACTTCAAACTTCAATCGAAAATCGAAAATCGGCAATCGAAAATCGAAAATCGGCAATCCGTACCTCACTGTCTCCAGAGCTGCAGGAGGCTGATTGCACCGAAAATGCCGTTGGCGGGGATCTCCTGCTCCGCCAAAAATGGAGGAAGCGATTCGTGGTTGCCGATGCGCAGCAGCATGTCGGCTCCGCCGCCGT
This sequence comes from Pontiellaceae bacterium, assembly GCA_016937035.1. The sequence goes on along the minus strand of JAFGWS010000159.1, from coordinate 3,738 downwards.
CGAGCGGAGCGGTCAGTGGAGCTGAGGCGACTTTAGCGCGGTCGAGCAGGAGTACGACCTCGTTCGCTTTGATTTCCAGATCGATGCGAACCATCCCTTTACTGCAGTCGCGAAGGATGCTGTCCGAACTCTGTTGTAGAATAATCACGGAATCGGCGGTGCAGACCGCCGCATATACCGCACCGTCCAACAGGTAGATGGCGTAGCCGTGGCGGTCGTTGGTCTGCGACATCACCATGCCGGTTTTCCCGCTGGGCCGGACTCCGACGCGGACGCCGGCAAGCCACATACTGCCGTCGGGCTGAAGAATAGAGCTGTGGGGCACGGTGAGGCCCTGATCGGCAGGAAGATCGAGCATTTGTTCGTTAATCAGTGTTTTGACCTCCAGCCCATTGAGCGGAACAAAGAGCGGAAAGCCGCCTTTATTCGGAACCAGTCCGTTGGATGCTGCATCAAAGTTCATGTTGAAAATGAGTCCCTTGGGATAGAACGCGGTTGGTTCCTGCGCCGGCGTGTCTAAGTGAGCAAGAAACAGCATACTGACGACGATAAATTGAATCCCGAATGTTTTCATGGTGGAAAAGCTAACAAGGCAGGCACGATAGGGAAACCCAAAATCGTTTTTTGTTTCAAATGAGTGCAAATTATAAAGAGGAATTGGTTGGGGTGTTTGGGTATCCGGTTGCGGAAAATCCGACGGTGGTGATGCAGGCTGCGGCGTTCGAAGCCTTAAAGCTGAACTGGCGTTACCTGACCATTGAGGTGCTTCCTAATGATCTGGAGGCGGCGATGAACGGTCTGCGCGCGTTGAATATGCGTGGTGTTAATCTGACGATTCCGCACAAGGTCGAGGTCCTGAAGTATCTGGATGAAGTTTCTCCGGCGGCGGCGTTGATGGGTGCAGTGAATACGGTGGTTCGTAAGGGCGATCGGTTGATCGGGGAAAATACCGATGGAAAAGGGTTTCTGCGTGCGCTGAAACAGGATGCGCAAATGGACCCGTGCGGTAAAAAGGTGGTCGTACTTGGTGCCGGCGGTGCTGCACGCGCCATAACGGTTGAACTGGCGCTGGCCGGTGCGGAGCAGATTACCATTGTGAATCGGAGCGCGGAGCGCGGTCGAATCTTAACGAATCTGCTGAATACGAAAACCTCGGTATCCGCAACGTTTGAGCCTTGGGAGCGAGCTTATGCGGTTCCACCGGAGACCGATATTTTGATCAACGCAACCTCCATCGGTCTGCCTCCGAATGCGGACGAAAAACCGCAGGTTGAATATGATTCGATACTTCCGAGTATGCTGGTGTGCGATGTCATTCCTGCGCCGACTACCCCGTTTTTATCGGAAGCAAAAGCCTGCGGTTCCGCCGTGCTCGACGGCCTCGGCATGCTGGTCTATCAGGGTGCGATCGGGTTTGCCCTCTGGACGGGCGAAGAGGCTCCGGTTGAGGTGATGCATCAAGCACTCTCCCGCGCGTTGTGCTGAACTCGGACTAAAATAATGAAAGGAAGCCATATGGAAGACGAGATAAACGCCGCCGCAAAAAGAATCAGCTTTTCGATTATTATAGGCTCGTTGCTCATTGCTCTGAGCATATTAATCTCCAGTAAAACCGGGGGGCAGATTGCTGCGGTTATCGCAACCATGATTGTACTTCTGTTCATCGTCGGAGTCATTGGCGCTCTCGTCGGAACCGGGGCCGCGAAGGTCGTAAATCAGGTCAAACGTAATCCTGAATTGTAAGGACAAGATGGATTGAGAAGTTCTCCTCCGCGCCTCCTGATTGACGCCTACGTCATTTTGAAAAAGATACCAGTTGAGGTCTCTATTCAGTGTGTTGAGGTTGTTTACATCCAAAACAAACTCTCGGCCGACAACGCTGAAAAACTGGCACGGTTGGTTCAGGAGTACCTTGAAAAACAACAAACCGAGCAGTCATTGTAATGTCGTTTAACGGATTGCTCATTCCCACACTGCTGCTCGCCTTCGTTCTCTTTTTTGTCGGGAGGAAAGCGGTGCGGCGTTGTCGAACGCCGATCAGCAGGGCAGGGGTGATGGTGCTCTTTCTGATGTTGGGCATTCCGGGCGTCATGTTTCCGTTTTACTATCTGCACTGGATGAAGGATTCCGTGGGGAAAACTGGTATCTTGCGAGAGCCTTTCGCAAACGGGGGCTTCCTGTGCGTTATCGCATTGAAAAGAGCCTGCCTGCGGATCTGACCGGCGATCGTCGGCGTGCGCGTTGGGAACTTCGGGCACTTTATCGCCATTCTTGAAAAGACCGCTGATGCATATGTCACCGGCGACCCGCTGGAGGGCCGCCAACAAATTCCTTCTGACCAGATGGATCAACAATTTGATTTTGCCGGCTTCTATATGGAAGTCGGCGCGCGCTGATTATTTATCCTCCTGATTGACATAGAGCGTCTGGGTCGGGAAGGCAAATTCGATGCCGGCCTCGTTATAGCGTTGGAGCAGCTGCATGTTGATCTTTTCGCTGAAGGCGATGTAGTCCCAGTATTCTGCCGGGTGATACCAATAGATGGCACGCAGGTTGAGCGAGAAGTTCCCGAAGTCCGCAAAGAAGACGCGCGGCGGAAAGTCCGCATTTATTCCCTCATGGTTATCGAGCAGTTCTTTGAGAATATCGAGGGCCTGCTGAACCTTTTCCGGCGGAGTATTATAAGTGATGCCGATATCCATTACGCGTTTGATGTATGGGCGCTTGCCGACGTTTTCGATCATCAGATTGGCCAGCTCACCGTTGGGGATGGTGACCAAATGACCGGAAAGGGTACGGATGCGCGTGGAACGGAAGCCGACTTCTTCAACAACGCCGTCCTGGCCGCTCACTACAATGCGCTCGCCCAGTTCAAACGGCTTGTCGGCAAAGATGACCAGCGAGCCGAAAAAGTTTTTGATGGTTTCCTGTGCGGCCAATGCCACCGCCAAACCACCGACGCCGAGACCGGCGAGAAGGGAGGTAATCGGTTTATCGCTGAGCCGCTGCGCTACCTGTACCAGAGCGAGTGTTACCACCACAATGCGGAGACTTTTGCGCACCATCGGGGCCATCATATTGTCCATCTTGGTGTGCGTCTTGGAGGTGACGTGCGTAATCACATAGTCGAGCACATCGATCACCGAATAGACGAAGAAGGCTACGCAGAAGATGAATAAGATGCCGAATACATCATCAACGATCTCCTGAATTTCTGCTGAAAAAGAGAAGACCTTCAGCCCCATGTTGAGACCAATCGTGAAACATGTAACAGGAATAGGGCGATTCAGCGATTTCAGCAAAACCAGCAGTGTTTTTCTTTTTTCAAGATGCTTGCGTTTCCCGATCGATGTCAACGCCACCTGAACGGCTTTTCCGGCCAACATCGCGCCCAGCACCCAAATCAACAGAACGATCATCTGTCCCCAAGTAACCTCCGACCAAACTTCCATATTCCAAAATTTCATCATATCGCTACCTCCTGAAAAAGCGGGGTGAAAGATAATGGCCTCGACTTAAGAAAGCCAAGTATTCAGTTGAGAGAAAATGTGGAGAGGTCTAAATGGCTTGCTGGACTTGCGATGCGGGATGTTGAGCGCTTTTTAGCTCAATCAACACTTCAATAGAGTTCGTAGTTCAGCCTTCAGGCGGCTTTTCACCAACGGGCACACCGAATCAAATCGAGTCCAGCTCTTCCCTCCGTAAATCATTCTGCCCCACCCGAAGCGAAGCGCAGAT
>JAFGWS010000158.1 GCA_016937035.1 Pontiellaceae bacterium | reverse complement strand
GGAAATCTCGGCCTTCTCAGCAACAGCTGCAATGATCTGCGATTTAGTCATAGGTTTTCCCATTGTATCTTCTCCTCAATCTTTCCTCATTAATTCCATACATACCTGGCGGCTCCCTGCCATTCCAGCGATTAGAAGTTTGTAGGCGATTCCCAAAAACAAATCAAATTCAAAAAGCGAAAAAACCCATACTTACGGGGTTAAACCATCAAAACCGCTTCTCACAACGACCCCACAGCCGCATCAGCAAATCAGGGCTCCATTGCCCCATCCTCTTCCAAATCGACATCATTGCCGTACGACCTGATCCCAAGCCATTCAGAAGCGGCTTCATGCGAATCAAATACACGACAACTAAACGGATGCACACGACTGATTCCATCAGAAAGAAGTTTAAAAATAGAGAGCGTCAACCCCTGCCGATCGACAACAAACGCCATCTTTTTTTGACAGTTTTCATGCGGAGAAAAACACGGCTCTCTTGAGCAGGTCGATTGAATCCCCTCAACCACCGTCAAAATATCACTAAGCCGAAGATAGACCGTATGGTCACCAATCACCCACATTTCATTATGGCAAGCGGTTCCGAAAGACGACTCATCCTGGCGCTCCACAATCTGGAGGATGGTTTCTACGCCGAAATTTCCTTCAAGTTCAATAATGAGGCAATTGTCCGATTTTTTTAAACTGTACATCTTTCACCTCCGCCAATGAACTCAAAGCTTCATAGATATACTTATTTCGCCACACAATCAATCTGAGAAAACAGAAATATGCGCTATATAATTTTTTATCAAAGCCGCAGAACTATATACCCTCTCCCGCAAGCCCTTTGAATTCTGCATACCTTATCCGGAAGGCCTCCGAAAAAAGCCTCATCCTTTTGCTTTTAAATACGTATCGGAATTTTACAATAGACCGCATGAACAACATTCCTGATATCCCTGAAGGGCAGTTTGAAAAATATTCTTCCGCCGTCTCGCTTTCGGACATGGAAATATTTGTCTTTCCGGAACTCCTCTACAGCCTTGTCCTTGCAAACATTATGTCACCGCGCATCTGGGCCTGGAAAGAGCACCGATGGTTCGGCAAGCTCGATAATATGAGCCCGTATAAAAAGATTCAGCGGCTCAAGCAGTTCATTATCGATAACTATGAATTCAACCTCGATCTCGACACCTGGGGACTGACCACCAAGGAGTCCGAAACAGCCCGCTTTGCGCCGTTCATGGACGAGGAAACCATCAGCCGCAGCAATGCACTGTTTGGTTATGAGGGCGACAAACACTATTTTGCGCTCGATATCCGCAAACACTTTGGACTCGATAAGTATACGACCAACGTCATCCCCTACTGGAAAACGGAAACCCTCGAGGCGATGGATGCCTTTAAATATAAGGACGGGTACCGCGCCGGTGCAGGCGAGTGCGTCTCGCTCTCCACCTTGTATGCCGCTGCGCTCTTCATTGTGTGCGACATCCCGCTGGAAGACATTTTTCTGCTGGCCACGCCGCTGCACTCGCAAAACTTCATCAACGTCAACGGCGGCATCCTGACCAACAACCGCCGGCTGGTAACCAAAACGATGTGGTTTAACGGCACCGACCTCTCTGCAAAGGCCCAGCGCGCCCTGCGCCATGAACAGGTGACCATCGTCGCCAACAACACCGGCTTCATACATACGGTCTACCCCGAGGCCACCATTGACCCGGAAAGCTTCGAACTCTTCCGCACCAAACTCGATGAATTCACGACAACCGAAATCACCTTTGAGATTATTGCCAACTTTCTGCGTGACCGCTCGGAATATCAAAAATGCTTTCAAATCTGCTACATACGCCACAGCAAACCGCAATATCTGCCCATTGAGCGGGCCTTCGCCTACGAACACAGCTCACCCTATAAAGTATCGGACGATGCCACGCGCGATAAACTGCTTGAGGAAATTGACGAATACGATTTTTATTGCGAACCGATTCCCGACCGCATTCTGCTCAATAAGCTCGCGGATTATCTGAGAAACAATCCCATCTCGCACTTTGACGAAGCCGGCATGACCGAGCTGGCCGAAAAGATTGACTGCACCAACGACATGAGCCGAAAAATGTCGGTCCTTGAAGGGCTCATTGACTTTATTCATCTGGAACCGGAGCTTCCGAATGAAAAAGAAAAGCGCTTCAACGGCCCCGGACCGATTGCGATTAAACCCGGCATGCAGCGAGAGGAAATCATTGAATACCTCAAAGGACTTCGTTCGAGTCACCCCGTTGCTGATTTAGCCTTCTACGCCAGCCGTGATCTTTCGATGACGAAATGGGGCCCGTTTTTACAGGCCGCCCTCAATCGCAACCCCGTTGTTGTGGAGAATACGCAGCCCTTGTCCGACGAAGAACTGATCGAGACCCTGAGGAACATGGCCAACAAATCGGTTTATGACGGATCGCGCGTTGCTCAGCCTGACGAAGTATGGAACTTCCAGCGCGGGGACGGCGTGGAGCGCGCTATTGCGCTGGCGGATGTTTGGAAGAAACGCCATCCGGAAACCCCGATCACACTCCGGTGCGAAGGAGCAGCGATTACTCTTCAGCTCGGCACTCGCACCATCCGATTTGAGAGCAGCAAGGGGCTTACTCAGGAGGTAGCGTTATGAACAAATACGCGGAGCTCGCGGGGAGATTTTAAGACGCTCTAAAATTCGCACTTTGATCAATGTTTACAGGCCTTCCCAAGACGCTCACCGGAATAGCGCGATGCACGCAACGGCGTCCACCACCAAGCGTTATCGAGATACCACTGAACCGTGCGGCGAATGCCGGTATCAAAGTTTTCCTGCGCCTTCCAGCCCAGTTCGGTTTCCAGCTTCGTGGCATCAATGGCATAGCGCCGATCATGGCCCGGACGGTCGGTTACGAAGGTGATCAAATCCTTGTACGACCCCGACGCTCGCGGTTTCAGCTCGTCTAGAATCGAACAGATCGTTTCGACCACCTCCAGATTGGTCCGCTCGTTGCGTCCGCCCACGTTGTAGGTTTCGCCCAGCACACCTTTCTCCACTACGCATACCAACGCCCGCGCATGGTCCTCCACGTACAGCCAGTCGCGAATATTATCGCCTTTGCCGTACACGGGAAGCTCCTTCTCATCAAGCGCATTCAGAATCACGAGCGGAATCAGCTTTTCCGGAAAATGATACGGACCATAGTTATTGGAGCAGTTGGTCACTACCACCGGAAGACCGTAGGTATGGAACCACGCCTTCACCAAATGGTCGCTGGACGCTTTGCTGGCGGAATAGGGCGAGCGCGGATCATACGGCGTGGTCTCCTCAAAGAGCCCTTCCGCACCAAGCGATCCATACACCTCATCGGTGGAAATATGGTGAAAGCGGAAATCCGCTTTGCGCCCTTCCGGCAGGCGGTTCCAATATTCGCGTGCACACTCCAGCATCGTGTAGGTGCCGACCACATTGGTTTCAATAAAAGCCGCCGGGCCGTCAATTGAGCGGTCCACGTGCGACTCCGCCGCAAGATGCATCACCGCATCCGGCTGAAAGTCGGCAAACAGCGCACTTACCGCCGGCTTATCGCACACATCCGCTTTTTCAAAGCGATACAACGGACTCTCCTCAATCTCCGTCAACGAAGCCGGAACTCCGGCGTAGGTCAATTTGTCGAGGTTCAGCACCGAACACTGCTTTTCCTTCACGAGATAGCGACACACCGCCGATCCAATAAATCCTGCACCACCTGTAACCAAAATCCTTTTCATCAACCCTGCACCTCCGCCATAACGCTTTTCCCATGCTTTGCAACAAAGTCGCATAGCTCGTCTTCCCAGCCCTTAAACAAATTCATCCCCAGCTCCTTTAAATGCGCATTTTCTAAAATGGAATTCGCCGGCCGCTTGGTCGGTGACGGAAACTCATCGCTCGTGCACGGAACAAAATGATGCTCAACACCCAGCTTTTCCAAAAACCGGCAAGCGAGATCATACCAGGAGCAATAGTCTTCCGAAGAGGCGTGAAAGATTCCGCCCGCCCGCCTTTCCGCAACCGCGCGCACCTGACGCGCGAGCGTATAGGACCACGTCGGCGAACCAAACTGATCGCTCACCACTTTCAGCTCCCTGCCCGGATTTTGAAGCGTGAGCCGAAGCATGGTTTTTAGAAAATTTTTCCCGGAGACCCCGTAGAGCCAAGCCGTGCGCAGAATCGCGCTGTTCGCACAGCGTTCTATCACGGCCTGCTCACCCGCCAGCTTGGAGCGACCGTATTCCGAGACCGGAGCTGGAACATCTGTTTCTAACAGCGCTTCAAACAGAGGTTTATCACCGGAAAAGACATAATCGGTTGAAACATGAACCAGAAAGGCTCCGTTTTCTGCCGCCCAGTCTGCCAGATTTAACGGCAGTTCCGCATTCGCTTTCCAGCAGGATTTGTCGGTCTCGCACGCATCGACCGCCGTATAGGCGGCGCAGTTTACAATGATCTCGGGCTGCAATCGATCCAGCACGTCCCGACACACTGCCGGATCAGAAAGATCCGCCTCCGGCAGATCTACGCCGTTTACTCCCGAAACATCCTTAAAAACATCCAGACAATCGCTGCCCAGCTGTCCCTTTGCGCCGGTAATTAACACATTCTTCATTTAAATAAATTCTCTCCGAAAAGGGCCCCCATTTAATACCGCAGATTATTCCACGGTAACCGACTTGGCCAGATTACGCGGCTGGTCAATCTCACAGCCGCGCGCTACCGCAATGTGATACGAAAGCAGCTGGAGGGCAACAACGGTCGGGATCGGCGCAATGCAGGGCGGGCAATCGGGCACAACAATCACATCCGCAAATCCATCCGCCGCCTCTTCATCCCCTTCACTGACGACTGCAATCACCGGAGCCTTACGAGCGCGGCATTCTTCCGCATTGCCGAGCGTTTTATCTTTACCGGGCACATTATTCAGCAACGCAACGACCGGTGTTTTTTCCTCCAGCAGAGCAATCGGCCCATGCTTCAGCTCAGCGGCGTGGTAGCCCTCGGCATGAATATAACTGATCTCTTTGAGCTTCAGCGCACCCTCCAGCGCGGCGGGATACAGATAACCGCGCCCGATGAAAAATGCGTTTTCGCAATCAGCATACTTCTGTGCGACTGCTTTGATTGCGTCGCTCTGAGCCAACACCTGCTCCACCAACTCCGGCAGACGCTCAATCCAACGGCACAATTCCTCGCCTTCGCTCAGCGGCATACGGCGGGTCCTTGCCAGCTTCAGCGCCATCATCAGCATCACGGAAACCTGACACGTGAACGCCTTGGTCGAAGCTACGCCGATTTCCGGCCCGGCATGCAGATACACGCCCCGACCCGTTTCCCGGGCAATTGTAGAGCCCACCACGTTGCAAATGCCCGCGACCACAGCCCCCTTATGCTTGGCCTCGCGCACCGCCGCCAACGTGTCCGCCGTTTCGCCCGATTGACTGATCGCCAAAACGAGGTCCGACGGCGTGATAATCGGATTGCGGTATCGAAACTCTGCCGCCTGCTCCACTTCGGAAAGAATACTTGCCATCTCCTCAATGGCATATTCTCCGACCATTCCGGCATGCATTGAGGTTCCGCAGCCGACGACCAGTACCCGGTTGATCATCGCCGCATCACGCGGTGAAAAATCAAGACCGGAAAGGATCGCCGTGCCCATTTCAAAATCAAGTCGCCCGCGAATAGCGTTGCGAATGGAGTCGGGCTGTTCAAACATTTCTTTAAGCATATAGTGCGCATGCTCGCCCTTTTCCGCCGCGTCTGAATCCCAATCCATCTCCATGATTTCCCGGTCCACCGGAGAACGCTGCAGATCAAACATCTGAACGCCCGTTTCCGTAATCACGGCCATATCAAAATCCTCGAGGTAAACCGCATCGCGGGTATGAGGAATAATGGCTGAGGCATCGCTCGCCACCAGGGTTTCATTTTTCCCCAATCCCAACACAATCGGACTGCCGCAGCGGGCAGCAACCAACTTGCCGGGTTCATGATCGGTCATAACGACAATGCCGTACGTACCCTTCACTTTCTTGAGCGCCTCGGCGGTCGCCTCTTCCAGATTTCCTTCGTAGCAGAAGGCAATCAGTTGAATCAGCACCTCGGAATCGGTATCGGATATACACTCAATGCCATGCTGCGCCAATCCGTTGCGGATTGATTTATAGTTTTCGATGATCCCGTTATGCACCATCACAAAGTGTCCGCTTGCATCCTGGTGCGGATGCGCATTGACCTCGGTCGGCGGACCATGCGTTGCCCAGCGCGTATGGCCGATACCCACATTTGCCTTTTTGATCGACTCCAGCGCAGAGGCCTCAACCCGTTCACGCAATGCCCGAATCTTTCCGGGATTCTTTACCACACCAATCTTCTGGTCATAAAGACAGGCAATTCCCGCCGAGTCGTATCCGCGGTATTCCAGCCGCCGCAGCCCGTCCATCAAAATCTCCGCGGCCTTCCGTTTTCCCAAATATCCAACAATTCCACACATACTCTTCCTCCCTCGGAGAAAATAAACTATTTACTTCAAATTCTGTATTTCGACCGATGCTCCAGCGCATAAACCGGAAACTCCGCCTCAACCAATGTGCCGAGCATTTCCAGCAGCACCGCTACCCGGTCTTCTCCATCAATCAGGCGAATCACCTTAACTTTGATGCCTTCGAACGCACCTTCTGTAACCGTTGTTTCATCCCCGACCTCCAGCGCGAATCCGGCATCCACAACCTCTTCCTCGCCTATTTCTCCGTGGAGCGACTCAATGACTTCGTCCGGAATCGGAACATAGCGCCCATTAAACGAAGGAATCGTCAAAACACCGTTCGAGTGCGCAACCCGACGGTGCATCGTCGGCATATCAAACCGAACAAACAGATAGCCCGGAAACATCGCCTCCTGAAACCAAACCGCACCACGCACCGTTTTTCGACGAAATCGAATCTGCGGACAGAAAACCTCCAGGTGAAGCCGCGCCGCAATGCCCGCCGAAGCCACCCGCTCCTTCTTGGGCTTGGCCCGCACGCAATACCAACGCTCCCCCTCGTAAAATTGAGCGAGTTCGTCCATTTACCTTCCGATCAGTTTCAAAACCAACGGCAGAACCGAATTCGCCCGCTTCTGCCAATTTTCGAGCATATCAATCTTTTCTCTCATATCATCAGGATCATCGACTTTATGGTCCTCAAGCAGTTCACGGATTCGCTGAACCCGCTCCTTTCCGCTGACCACATGCGGCTGAATCTGCTCCTTCGCAAACCCTGAAACAATCTTGCGCAACGAAGTTTCTGCAATGTGATAATCTTTTCGATCGCCCGGAACATACACCGTGCGGATCGCCCCGAAAGAACGCAGAATCCGAAGCCCTTGGCTGGTCGACCCTTTACTGATCCCCAACCGCATCCGGCAATCGTCAAGACACAGCGGCTTGGAAGAAACAAACAAAACCCCGTAAATTTCACCCACGGATCGCGGCAGATTCAGCACGTTCGCCATGCGAACAAAAAACTCAACCACCTCGCGTTCCACCAATCCCAACGCACACTCTTTTCCAAATGAATGCTCCATAATGTTCAAAATATACTGAACAAACTGCGCCCGCGCAATCGATTTTATCCAAGGATTTTACCCAACGCGTCCATGACACAGTCGACATATCCGCACTAAATTTGCCTATAAGAAACCGCATTTACTCCCACCTTTATTAAAAATCAGATTACCGTACACTTCATTTTCAGCTTTATGTGAACCGACACCTATGCATATCTTACTCATCGTGGTTTCTTTGGATCAAAGATCCAAACACCTTCACTTAAGGAGAATACACTATTATTAATTAAGAAAACGACGCCGACTTAATCGACTATCCCTCGAGCTCGGACCGAATAAAAGGAGACATATAATATGAAGCGTTATCGTATTGCGTGGAACGACAAGTTGATGATCGGATGTGAGGTTGTCGACTCACAGCATAAAAAGCTCGTTGAACTCATTGGCTCCATTCCTGAGTATGAAACCGATCGAGACGTGGAAGCCCTTACTGAAACGCTTCAGTATGTCTCCACCCACTTTTCCGATGAAGAAAAATTCATGGAAGAGATCGGATACCCTGAGCTTAAGCACCACCAAAATATCCACAAAAAGCTTACGCGCATTTTATTGTCCTACAAAAAGGAATACGACGATTCAGCGAAAGATATGTATTCATTTAAACAGTTCATGTTCCACTGGGTACGCGACCATATTATGGATGAGGATAGAAAAATAGGCCTCTTCGCTCAGACCAACCGCCAAAAACCATCCAGCAAACCCGCAGATTCCGATTGATAGATTCGCCCCGCCCGACTTCTGTTCGACACGTCCATGCCGCCGAACGCATCCGCACTAAATTTTTTCTCAAAAAAACCTCATTGATCAGTGTAGTATGGTCCTGCGGGCTGTGTAGAAGGCGCAGATTCTGCGTCACAGTCGGACAACGTTCTATCCTCCATCCAAAAAGGTACCTACAAGCTCTGCGACCATAGGCAGACAGCGTCTGTCTCGAACCCGCTGCCCAAATCTACCCCCAAATCTATCCCGCCAATTTTTTCATAATAAGCGTTGACATCGACCGGAGGAAAAACCTATACGAGCAAGCAATTGGTAAAACCAATGGATGATTTAATGATGAAAATGTGTGTGAAAAAATCGATTAAGCAGCTGCATCGCTCCTCCACCGAGCGCATGTGGTATTGTACTTTTCCGGAAGGAGAGGCCTTGCAATAACGATTACTCCCCACTGAAACCGTTTTGACAACCCGCCTCCGGACCCGGAAGGCGGGTTTTTTATTTTTAACCCGGAACCTAAAAAAAAGAATATCAGGAAAAACCAATGGACCCGAATCCTTTTGAGTCCATGGAGGAAGTGAAATAACGATGAAGACCTATAATCTTACGATCGGGGCTCCCCATGGACTCCATAGCCGCACCGCCGCAAAAATTGT
>JAFGWS010000157.1 GCA_016937035.1 Pontiellaceae bacterium | reverse complement strand
CCCGATGGTTACGAGAATATCGTTCTGCTCGGCCAGATCCATCCCGCCTTTAAGCGTGGAGGAAAAGAGATCGAGATCGCCCATCACTTGATCGGCCGTGAGCACCGCAAAAACGCCATTTTCGTCGCGCGCCTTGACCAGCGCGCCGCCGCAGGCCACTGCCGCAGCGGTATCGCGCCCGATCGGCTCGCCGACCACATTTTCCGGCGGCAGTTGCGGAGCAGCCTCCTGCGTGGCTTTGACTAGATCGGCATTTGTGACCACGAATACATTTTCCGGAGGGACCAATCCTTCCAGCCGATCCACCGCCTGCGCGATCAGCGGCTTATCGCCCACCAGCGCAAGCAACTGCTTGGGATGCCGTGAAGTACTGAGCGGCCAGAAGCGCTCTCCTTTTCCGCCAGCCATGATGACTGCGTAACGCCCTGCTGTTTTAGATCCCTGCATTTTAACTTCCATTCGCTTTATTATTCCAACACCCATTCAACCCCGTGCAGCAGAAACGTCATTCGACAGAATGATTATGGACAAAATAATTTTCCGACCTGTGTCCGTTTCGAATTATTCTGTCCTAAATCATTTTGTAAAAAAGTCTGCTGCGGAGCTGGGCTAAATCTGTTTAACCGCCTTAACCATTTCACCCACGAAACCGGCGGCTTCTGCGCGGCCTTCGGGCGTATGCGGATTATTATGAAACCGATTTACAATCGCACTGCCGACGACCACGGCGTCGGCAAGCTTAGCGGCATCAGCGGCCTGCTCCGGCGTTCCGATTCCAAAGCCCAGCGCCACGGGATGATTGGTTCGATCCTGGATCCGCTGCACCAGCGCCTCGGCCCCTTCGGCGATGCTGTCCTGCACACCAGTCACCCCTTCACGGGAGACGCAGTAGACAAATCCGCTGGCGCGCTTGACGATCTTATCGATCCGCTCGTCCGGCGTGGTAGGCGTTACCAATTGAATGGCGTTGAGCGCGTTATTCGACAGCGCCTTTCGATATGGACCTGCCTCTTCGAACGGAAGATCGAGCAGCAGAAATCCATCGATTCCCGCCTGCGCGGCCGCCTGCATGGATGCGTCAAAACCGCGGGAAATCAGCGGATTCATATAGGCATAAAAAATCAGCGAAAGCTCACTGCGCGCACGGATTTTTGCCACGCATTCCATTACGCCGTCAAACGTTGCTCCGGCCTCCAGCGCCCGGGTGGCAGATTCCTGATTCACCCGTCCGTCGGCCAACGGATCAGAGAACGGCAGACCCAGTTCCACCAGATCAACCCCGGCGTCTTCCAGCCGCAGCACAATATCAACAGTATCTTCAAGACAGGGATCTCCGGCCGTAAGATAGGCAATAAATCCCTTTTCGCCCTTCGACCTCAACTCATCAAACTTTCGATCAACCCTTGTTTTTTTCATGCGTATTCCCGGTTTAAAAGTGAGTCGCGCATTTTACGCAAAAAGCGCCCTATTGAAAGCACAACCACAAAAAAGGGGCCTCTTTCAGTTTTAGCTCAGATTCGCCGAACCCGACGGAGCCAACAGGACCGCTTCAGCAGATGAAATCGATAAAGAGTTGATCATCTAACACTAATGCACTATATTAAGGAATTTAGCGGGGCGATAGTATGGACGGAATGCTGTTTCCGTTAGAAAATCAGGGGCCCCACTGGAGGTCAATATGTCGAATGCCGCAAAGAAAGTTGCTCTGGGATTCACAAACGATCCCGAACCGGAAGGGACCCATCTCTGCCTGATCTTCTCGGCAGAGGAGGAACGAACCGACTGCCTGCTCAAATTTATGCTGAGCGGACTGAAAAATGGGGAACGGGTGGCTGGTTTTTCCGATGAAATTACCGAGGACGAGGTTCAAAGTTACCTCATTGAAAACGGCATTTCTTACGACGAGCGCAAGGAAAAAGGCGCGGTTAGCCTCTCCAGCACCGGCGAGGTTTATTTTAAAAACGACACCTTTGACCCGGACCGCATGCTCGGGATCCTGACCCAGTTTTATACCGACGCGCTCAAGCAGGGCTATGAATCCGCACGGGTCATCGGTGAAATGTCACCGCGCATCGAAGAGGTTGAGGGCGGCGATCGATTGTTGGAATATGAATCGCGAGTCACCCTGCTCCAACGCGAATACCCGGTAACCGCTGTCTGCCAATATGATGCCAACAAATTCGATGGTGCACGAATTATGGAAATTATGCGCGTGCATCCAAAAATGCTGGTGAACGGATCGATCATTCAAAACCCGTTTTATATTGAACCGGAAACATACCTAAACAACTGCTCATGACTCCCCCATCCGACTTGTCCGCCGAAAAAATCGGCCAAATAGCCCTAATGCAGAGCGTCGTTTCTCAACTTCCGACGGTCGAATCGATTCTTTCCTTTTCCGCCCGGGGACTCAGAGAGCTCCCCGGCGTGAGCGAGGTCAACGGAATCAAAAACGGCGGCAAAGCAACCGGTGACGGTGAATATTTCAACGTTGCTCATCGACAGCAGCTCTATGCACACTTTGAATTCGTCATCTCGGACCCGACGGCCTTTTTTCCTTATCGACCGTATGTGGAAAACTACTGCTCCGTTCTCGCCATTATTTTTGAGGAGCGCAGGCAACGAACCGAAAACCAAAACCTGTTGGCAACACTTGAACAGCGGGTCGCCACGCGGACGAAAGCGCTGCAACAGGAAATTCAGGATCGCAAGCGCGCCGAACGCGAGCTGCGCAGCAGCGAGGAAAACCTCCGCATCACTCTTGATTCAATTGGAGATGCCGTCATTGCCACAGACACCGACGGCAAGATTACCCGCATGAACCCTGTTGCAGAAAAGCTGACGGGATGGAATCAGAAAGAAGCCGCCGGAAAACCCCTCACAACGATATTCGACATCATTAATGCAACCACGCGCCAGCCGCTGGATAATCCGGTTGAGCGCGTATTGAGCACCGGACAGGTGGTCGGCCTCACAAATCACACCGTGCTTCGTAGCCGTAACGGACCCGAATATCAGGTGGCCGATTCTGCAGCGCCGATACGTTCAAACGATGGAACCATTCAAGGCGTTGTGCTGGTCTTCCGGGATGTGACGGAAGAGTATGCAATTCAGGAAAAGCTGCGTCAGGCAGAAAAGATGAGTGCGGTCGGCCAGCTCGCCGGAGGGATCGCTCATGACTTTAACAATCAACTCACCGGCATTCTCGGCTATGCCGAAATACTGAACGACTCCTTGACCGATCCCTCACTACTCGATTTTTCGATCGGCATCAAAAAAGCCGCTCTACGGTCCGCCGGACTCATCGCCCAGCTACTCGCCTTCGGGCGGAAGGGAAAATATCAGGACCAACCTCTGGATGCAGATGAAGTCATTACCGATACCATCAAAATTCTTGAGCGCAGTATCGACAAACGCATTGTCATCAAACGCGATCTCGCTCCCCGAAAACCCATGATCATGGGTGATCCCAATCAACTACAGAACGCCATTCTCAACATTGCCCTGAATGCGCGCGATGCCATGCCCAACGGGGGAACCCTCTCCTTCCGGACCGAATCCATTCATTTTGATGAGCCATTCTGTAGCAGTGGAAAACTCCAGGACATTGCCCCGGGAGAATATGTGCGCATTACCATTTCCGACACTGGAACCGGCATGGATAAGGAAACCCAGCGCCACATCTTTGAACCGTTCTTTACCACTAAAGAGGTCGGCAAAGGAACCGGCATGGGACTGGCCAGTGTTTATGGCACCCTCAAGAACCACTTTGGTGCAGTAGATGTTCAAAGTGAATTGGGCCAGGGGACGACGTTCAGCCTCTATCTGCCCTCCATTCAGGAAGAGGACGGCAAACAGGAAGATGCGCCAAGCCCGGCCGCCCGCAATGCCGACATCCTTCTGGTGGACGATGAACCTACCGTCCACAGCGTCGCCAGCCTCATGCTCAGATCCTTTGAACACACCGTTCACACATGCCCCGACGGCCATGCCGCCATCGCTTTTTATAGCGAGCACTGGCAGGAAATCGACCTCGTCATTCTCGATATGATTATGCCAAACCTGAATGGAAGGGAAACCGCCGAAGCGTTGTATAAAATCAACCCCTCCGTGCGGATTCTTATATCATCCGGATTCAGCCAGGACGACGATACGCAGGAACTGAACAAAATCGGTGTACTAGGCTTCATCAATAAACCCTATCGACTTAAAGAACTCTCCGCCGCCGTCGCCAACGCTCTCTCAAAATCGAAATAGAGACGAACGTCGCATTTTGCTCACGGAAGAAATATCGGTGCTTATTGAACACTAGCTTCGCTTGCCATTCCGTTGCGCACTCTGTTAGAAGGGCTCACATGAACTCCATTATCTTAAGAGAGCTTCGACACCATGGTCCCTTTACGCTGCTGGGCGCTGGCCTCGGCGTGGCTGTAGTTATTGTACTCCAACATCTTTTTCCAAGCGCGCTCGACAGCGAGCGCGCAGAGTCGCTGTTCGAATTTTCACATCCGATGCATGTGGTCCTGAGTGCGATGGTCACGGCGGCACTGTTTCAGAATTATCGCGGACGCCCGAAGCACAGCAAAACGGGCATGCTGGCGGTCGTTGCGGTCGGTTACGTGGGGTCCATCGGCATTGCCACGCTGAGTGACTGTCTGGTTCCCTATTGGGGTGAACTTTTGATGGGCATGGAGCATGCCCATCCGCATCTCGGGATTATTGAAATGCCGGTGATCATCAACCTCGCCGCGCTGCTCGGCATCGGCGGAGCTTTCTTTTCGAGCCAGACCCATTTTTCGCACGGTGCCCACGTTCTGCTCAGCACGGCGGCGTCGCTGTTCCATATTATTCAGGCTAAGGGAGGCGCATTCACGATTGTCGAAGGCGCACTCATCGCACTCTTTCTCTTTCTGGCGGTCTGGTTCCCCTGCTGCCTGAGCGACATTGTTTTCCCGCTGGCCTTCAACAAAAAATCCGCAGAAGGGTAGCGCACCCAATTTACTCCGCTGCCATATCGGCCAGCGTCAACTGATGCAGCACTCCCACGATAGAACCGTTGACCTTTTTCCAACTATGGCTGACCCGACAATTGCGCTTGCAGCCCTCTGCGCTGGAACAATCGGTGATCGCCAGCGGCCCCTCGATCACTTCAATCACCTCCGCCGCAGAAATCTGATGAGCCGGACGCGCCAGCGAATATCCGCCCTTGCTGCCCTGATGCGACGTTAAAATGGATCCCTGAGTCAAAATCTTAAGGACCTTACTGACCGTAGGCAGCGGAACATTCAACGACTTCGAAAGGTCCTTGGCGTTGTGCAGACGGCCTTCCTCCTGTGTCGCCATATGAACCAGCAGGAGAAAACCGTAATCCGTGATTTTCGTAATTCTAAACATTCTGCAAATCCCTCAATACCAGACCTGAACGGTATCAATTGGCCACCAAGCTACCAGATGACCCAACGAGCGCAAGCAAACAATACCACTTTGGGTGCTATTTAGTTTTTTTTTAAAACAACCGAAAAGCATCTCCAGCGAATACGGCTTTATTCCGTGCGCTCGATCTGGTTTAAACATCTGCCTGTACCGTTTCCATGCCTTAAAGAAGGAGTTTGATTCAATGAAGTATATTGGAGCCCATGTCAGTGCTGCCGGCGGCGTATCAAACGCCCCGCTTAATGCGGTAAAAATCGGAGCCAACGCATTTGCGCTGTTCACTAAAAATCAGCGACAGTGGAGTGCAAATCCATTAACCAATGAGGAAATTGATTCCTTTAAGCGAAACTGTGCAGAACACGGATTTACTCCGCAGAGCATTCTTCCTCACGACAGTTATCTGATCAACCTCGGCCACCCCGAGGCAGACAAGCTCGAAAAGTCACGGGCCTCCTTTCTCGAAGAAATGCAGCGGTGCGAACAACTGGGTCTTGACCGCCTGAACTTTCATCCCGGCAGCCACTTAAAACAGACCAGCGAATCCCAATGCCTGAGCACTATCGCTGAATCGATTAACACGGCCCTCGACCAAACCTGCGGCGTTACCGCCGTTATCGAAAACACCGCAGGCCAAGGCTCCAATGTCGGATTTCGCTTTGAGCACCTCGCCGAGATCATTGATCAGGTGGAGGACAAATCGCGCGTCGGCGTCTGTCTTGACACCTGCCACAGCTTCGCTGCGGGATATGACCTTCTGACGTCCGATTCCTGTGCTGCTGTTTTTACAGAGTTTGACCGCATTATCGGCTTCAGCTATCTGCGCGGCATGCACCTGAACGATTCAAAGAAAGGGCTGAACAGCCATGTTGACCGTCATCACAGCCTCGGCCTCGGCGTTCTGGGAATGGAAGTATTCAAGTTTATCATGAATGATCCCCGCTTCGACGACATGCCGCTGATCCTCGAAACCATCGATGAATCGCTCTGGGCCGAAGAAATAAAGCTGCTCCTCAGCTTCGCTCACGGAGCAAAATAGGGAGCGCCATAAAAACCACCCCCAAAAGAGTCGCAAAAAAGACTTCCGTCATCCCCAAAACTCCAGACCTGAAAACGGCAACATAAGCAATAAACGAAAGCGGAATATACAAAAGTACCGCAGACCAAACGCCCGGAGAATAATACTTCAGAACAACGGTCGGAATAATATGCATCAACGCATTCACAAACAGCAGCGCAGCCAGCGAAATCAGAAGAAAGTCGGAAGAACTGAGCGCCGCGCCAAGGCAAAGCCCTAAGAAAATCGCATTCACCAGCACAAATCGGCGAAGCGTAACTCCCTTTGCATAGCGCTGCACCCACAAAACCCAATCGCCGAAATACTCTTCCGCAACGTGAATCACCGCTGCAGCGACGATCCCCCATAACACCCAACTGTTCATACCACTTCATCCTGTTCGGTTACAAAACCCATTGCGCTGCAATGCCCGCACACGCCGCCGGAAAACCGTATTGGTTTCTTTTATTGAGATTTGCACATTGAGTCATCCACTTCAACTCTAAGCTATTTGCGTTCAGGGATCGTCTTCCACTCAAATCCAACAACTGATTTTTATACAAAAAAAAGTGGAATATCTTTTTGCAGGAAAGCAACACGAGTGCAATTATGCGTAGATTGTCATGCTAAAATAGTCGCATGAGAACGAGCACATTCTCTGAGGGTTGAGATGGGCTCAGAAAAAGGGGTAGTTTAACGATAAGGAGATTGTTATGAAGCTGCACAAATCAGCAAAATTTATGTTGGCAGTATGCGTATCCGTTGTCACAGCGGGGCATGCGGCCGTAATCGAAAAGCCGGCCGTCATGAAAGAGGCCATGGTCACAGCAACTATCTCGGATCTTCACGGATTCATTAACGGCGTGGGAAGCGTGGCGGTACAGGTTGATCCCACCCTAAGCGGCGCAGCAATGAAAACCGTATTTGGATCGATGGTCGGTGATATCGGGCTGAACGGCTTCGAAGCGGGTAAAGGTCTGGCGGTGGTAATGCTTGATCCTCAAAACTTTTTTGCTGTGGCGGAAATCAGCGCGGATAAACAGGAGTTTTACAGCATCGCATTTGAAAGCATGAACCTTGCCGCCAAGTATGAAGGCGGACTTTTGGTAATCTGCATGGATCCGCTCCAGCTCGATCGTTTCGTTGCAATGGCCCCGGCCGTTCAGCAGCAACTCCTCTCCAAGCGCAGTCCTTCTCTGAAGGTAAGCTGCTCTCCCGCCGCACTGACAACTCAATTCGGCGATCTTATCGACATGGGCATGAAAGAACTCTTCAATCAACTAGCATTGGAATTGAGCGAAACCGAGGCCGCTCCGGTCGGAAAAATTCTGGAAGCTGAACTGCGGGTCCTGCTCTCCGTTGTTAAACAGTGCGAAGCCTACGAGCTCGAAGTCACTCCGATCGACGGTTCCATCCGCATCGACGAAACCTGCGACGCGGTTGCAGGCAGCCGTCTGGAAAAACTCCTGAATGCCCCGAAAATCAACAAACCCAACTCCAAAATTCAAAGCGGACTGCTGGGCGGAGGTGCCATCGCTGTCGACGGCCTGATGGCCAACCCGGATGCGCTCACCACCTTCATGAACGACGAAGCCATGGCGCTGACCAAAGAGATGAAAATTGACGAGAAAGATATCTCGAAATGGCTGAATTATATGAACAAATGGACGGGACTTTACGGTGGTTCCTTCGCAGAAACCATCAGCTTCGGCGGCGATTCCTTCTTTGACATTCGGGTAATCGAGGAAATCAAGGATGCCGACAAAGCGCTGGCGATGATGAACTCTATGGAAGACGACATGGCCCCGATCTTTGATTTCTACGAAGAGCTCGGCATTCCCATGACGGTGAACTTTAATGAAAATGCCCGAACGTATAAAGGCACCCAAATCCACCAGATCGTCTTTGATTTCTCTGACCTTCCAGAAGAAGCACAGATGGCGATGGAGATGCTGAAACTGACCGACCTCACCATGGAATATGCGGTGGTTGACAATAAAATGATCTACACCATGGGCGGATCAATGGATGAGCTCATTGAGCGGATCAAAAGCAAAAATATTGCATCCCAACCGTTGCTCGCCCGCAGCATCTTCCCGGCTGATGCCGTTCTTTATGCAGACGTCGATATATTCAAATATCTCGAAGGCATCCTTTCCATTATGCCCGAAGAAGCCGGAATGGAAGAGGCTATGCCTGTTCTCCAAGTCCTCCGCGGTGCGGACCCGATCACCATGGCCGCATACGTCGAAAACGGTGCCGCCATGGGCAGCGTTAATATCCCGAAATCGCTGATTGCAAAAATCGTCATGGCCATTCAGGAAGCTCAAAGAACTGCAGAGGCAGAATTTGAAGCCATGATGATGGAAATGTCGTCGGATATGGAAATGGACTTCTAACCATCCGTTTTTTCTGACCCCAAAAGCCGGCTTTTGACTTCAATCAAATGTCGGCTTTTTTTCTGCTCCGATTTGGCGGAAAAACCAAATCCCGCAACATTGTGCGTTGGTTTTGCGACCCAATCCATCCGGCACCGCTACGGTACTTTTCGGCTTACAGAGCTGACTCTACAACAAATATCCTGTTTGTCCCCACTTCTGCGTCCTCTATTTTTTCTACTTCCTCAATGGGTGTGTCGTTGACAACAGCGCGCTGATTCATAACAATGGCCTTCGATTTTACTGAAAGAGAATTACGCAACATCTTTGTCTTTATATGCTGTAGTTGGCTGCAACAACAACCCCGCTGCCGCGACTCAGGATAAAGATTTTACTAAATTATCCCGACAAAGGAGCACAAATATGGCCACCAAAAAAGAGACCCCGAAAGACCCGACCTCCGCACTCAGTGCTGTCGTTGCACAAATCCAGAAACAATATGGTGAAGGGGCCATTGTTAAACTGGGCGAAGCCCATGCCAATACAAAAATTGAATCTATCTCCACCGGCGCATTGACCCTCGACCTTGCTCTCGGAATCGGCGGACTCCCACGCGGACGTATTGTGGAAATTTTCGGCCCCGAATCTTCAGGAAAAACCACCCTGGTTTCGCACGTCATTGCCAATGCCCAAAAAGCCGGCGGACAGGCCGCCTTCATTGATACCGAACATGCCCTGGATCCCGGCTACGCCAAGAAGATCGGCGTAGACATCGACAACCTGCTCGTTGCCCAGCCTGATTCCGGAGAAGAAGCCCTCAACATCTGCGAAGCGCTCATTAAGAGTAATTCGCTCGATGTCGTCGTAGTTGACTCCGTTGCAGCATTGGCTCCGCGCGCTGAGCTCGACGGCGAAATGGGCCAATCACACGTCGGTCTTCAGGCACGGCTGATGTCTCAGGCGCTGCGCAAGCTCGTCTCCGCAATTAATCACTCGCGTTGTATCTGTATTTTCACCAACCAGATTCGTGAAAAAGTCGGCGTTATGTTCGGCAGCCCGGAAACCACACCCGGAGGACGTGCGCTCAAATTTTATTCCTCCGTTCGTCTGGACATCCGACGGACCGGTCAGATGAAAGACTCTGCAGGAAATATTTACGGCAACCGAACAAAGGTTAAGGTTGTCAAAAATAAGGTGGCAGCACCCTTTACACAGGCAGAATTCGACATCCTCTACGCGGAAGGCATCTCTTACGCCGGCTCAGTGATCGACGCCGCCATCGATGCAGGCATCATCGACAAGAAGGGTTCTTGGCTTTCGATGGACGGCACCCAGATTGGCCAAGGACGCGATGCCGCAGTACGTGCGATCAAGGAAGACAAGGAGCTGTGCGATGCTGTGATTGCGCGCATTTATAAAGCGCGCGAAGAGGTGTAAGTGCCGGAGCCAAAGGAGCGCATCTGCTGCTTCCGAATGGTCCCATAAGAAAAACCCCGCCGGAAAGACGGGGTTTTTCTTTACCCGCAGAAGCGGATATGTTCAACGGCCTATATGCCGCCAAGCTGGTAGCGCACATAGCGCTTAACTGTCAGCTTATCGCCCAGCTCTTTGCCTTTTTCCTCAAGCAGGCTGGTGATAGAAACCTTATCATCCTTAACGAAGCCCTGCTCAACAAAGCAGATCTGAGAATAAAACTTGTTTATTTTGCCAAGAAGAATGTTCTCGATGATGTTTGCCGGCTTGCCCTCAAGCTGCTTGCGGGCAATGTCCTTCTCCTCTTCCACGAGGGCAGCAGGAACTTCGTCGCGGGTCAGATACTGCGGAGCCGCCGCCGCCACGTGCAGGGTCAGATCCTTGGAAAGCTCCTGAAAAACAGGACTGCTGATGGTTTCTGCTTTTTCGCAGGAAACTTCAACCAGAACGCCGACTTTTCCACCCAAGTGGATGTAGGAAGTAATGGCACCAGTGCCTTCAACGTCCCACTTTACATTACGGCGGAACTGAATTTTTTCGCCGATTGAGGCCATCTGTGCTTCAACCTTTTCGTTGATGCCTTCAGCCATCTTGCCTGTTTCATAGTTGAGAGATTCCAAACGGAGCTCTTCAGCAAAAGCCTGAAAGGCTTCATTACGCGTCACAAAGTCGGTTTCGCAGTTGACTTCAATCAGCGCACCCTGCTGGGCGTCGTCGGATACGTTTGCAGCAATGATCCCTTCGTTGGCTTCTTTGGAAGCACGCTTGGCGGCAACGGATGCCCCCTTTTCGCGCAGAATTTTGACTGCGGCATCAAAATCCCCGTCGGTCTGTTCGAGTGCTTTTTTGCAATCGTTGATGCCCATGCTGGTGGCATCGCGAAGTTCTTTAATCATACTGGTGGTAATAGCCATCGTAATGTGTCCTCTCTGCTAAATTATG
>JAFGWS010000027.1 GCA_016937035.1 Pontiellaceae bacterium | reverse complement strand
CGGCACCGATGTCATGAACGCTGATTCCGACGGCGATGGCCTCTCCGACGGCGAGGAGCTTGCGCTGGGCACCAACCCGCTCGACGCTGACAGCGACGGCGACGGGGTGGACGACGGCACCGAGGTGAAGGAATCGCGCACCAACCCGCTCGTGAGCGAGTTTGACGGTACGGTCGAAACCGTCCTCACCATCCCCGGGGCGCAAACCAATGCTGTGGCGGGCGAATGGATGGTGGACTTCAGCGAACTGGTTTCGCAGGGCCGCCGGGGCTGGGCTGAATACAAGCTCGACCTTCCGAGTCAGGAAATCTTCTGCCTCAACGTGCGAGCCGCCCATGAATGGGACAAGGCCACCTGCACGTCCGTGCAGCCGCGGGAAAAGAGTTCCTTCCTGCTGCATGTCGATGGCGTGTTCGTCGGTGAATATCCCTTTGTATGCGCGGACGGCGTCTATGCCGACCTGCGCGCATTCCTCCCTGCGCTTCCTGTGGGAGAGCACACCGTGCGCCTCTCGTGGGAAAATGTTCATACGCGGCTTGCGGTGCGCATCGCGCAACTTGAGGTGCAGCGCTTGGGCGGGCCCGACAACAACGAAAACGGCGTGAAGGACTGGATCGAGGCCTCCGTCGCCGCCATGTCCGGAGTCGATGAAATGAGCGAGTCGTACGTGTCGCCCGCCTGCATCGAAGGCGATGCCCGCTACCCGGAATTTGCTGAGCTGGAAATCCAATCGGAAATCGGAAATGTGCAATCGGCAATCGCCTGCGGCGCGGGCGAACGTTGGTACGCCAACCTCCCGCTGGAAGAGAATGGAACCACCATTGCCAGCGCCAGCTTCCAAAACGGCGCGTTCGAGCTACCGGTTGCGATCGACTGGATCCCCTACAACCTAGTGGATCACAACGGTGAAACGATCACCCTCCGCGAGGGTGACAGCCTGCGCATCCTGTGCCTGCCCGAAGGCGCCAGAGGCGGGCAGTTCACGGTCGAACTCGATGGGGAGACGTACCGCTCGCCCAATCGGCGTCCGCTCACCTGCGTCTTTGACGAGGCGGGCACCTACACCATCAACGGGGAATACCGGAAAGGCAGAGACAGAGTCTCGGCCAGCGCTACCATCGAAGTGGTCGGCGGAAGCTTTGAAGGCGACAATCCCGCCTGCCTGCTCGGTCAAGAACGTACCTGGACCTTCGAAGGCATGCCCTCGAACGTGGTCTACGAGGTGGATTCCACGGTCGAGATGGCTGTTAAGAGCACCTCTCTATCAACCAACAACCATCAACGAACAACTCTCTCCCTGAAAGCTTCCGATGACAACCGCGAACACATGATTGTGGCGCGCGTCTCCGAAGGCGGCCCCATCCTCGCAATCAAGCGGTTGGACGGCTGCTGGATCCAAAACGCCGCCGACGGCTATTTCTGGACTGTAGCAAGTTTCGAAGACAGTGAGCTTTGGCAGATCGAGTCGATTCAGCGGAACCTACCGCAGAGCGTTGATGTACAGATAAAGGTCTTTGTTGGTGGAGTTACGTTCGATGACTACACTTTGGAACGGTGGGTCACCAGCGCCGACTATGACGGGACTGGCATCTATTATTTCCGGTTGTATCACCCGAACGAGGCCAAAACGTCGGCCTGCCACACATTTATGGTCTACCAGAACGGAGAGTTTATCGGTGAGGTTCTGATCGGAACAGAGGACTGAATAGGACAGCTAACGGATTAACCATTTTTGAACGACAATTCGAGAGGACTTGAATAATGAAAACAGCACTCAAAAAGATCATCGTGGCCGTCATGGCCTGCCTTCCTTTTCTTCCGGACATGGCCGAGGCGGCCTGTAATCCGCCGTGTAATCCGCCGCCTCCTACTTTAAGCATCAGCGGTCCGAGTTACGTCAAAAAAGATGCAACTGTAGAATATACTCTGACCGTGTCTCCAGCACTGAGTGGACTCTATTCTTGGACCGTTTCAGGAGGGCTGCAAGTAGTATCAGGCGAACAAAGCCAAACGGTTACGGTGAAGGCAACTGGGGATCCAACAACTTCGGCGTATGTAACGTGCTATTTTGTTCCCCAAAGTTGCGATTGGTCTTCAAGCACCGAAACAAATAGTCAAATTATCATATACAATGTAACGTCTGAGCCACATTTTAGTTTTGATTATGTAGAAAATAAACTTAATCTCGCAATGGTTATAGAGCCGCCATACGCGGCATTATACGTGGACTTCACTGTGGATCTTGACGTTGGTGGAACACAATATGTGGCTCTTGCACGAAATTATCTTACAGGAGCTTTCTATACTTATACTCAATTCTTCCCCGTAGGTGGAGACGTATACGGAGAGGTGTCTTTTAAATTGGGGGAAGATACTTTGTGGGATCACGGAATTTCCGTTTCGCCTGACATGGCACCATATCTGCTTAATTGGACGGATAACATTCTTTCCCCCGGACGGAAAATTTCTTTGTCTGGCATGCCGATGCCGGATGTGGCTCAGCATAAAGAAGGCGAATCAGACTACAAAGCGGAAGATACCTATGTCGATGCGCTCTCTCTTGATCTCCAGCATTCAGTAACAGATGTTCACGTACCGGTTGGATCTGATCATTTTGCATTAGAAGTCAGACGAACCCTCAAGCAGGAAGTTTGGAATGAATATGGATTGCAAATGTGGGATACGCAGACATCCGGTGCGATAAATGATCCGGCTCTTACCATGGGACCCTGCTGGTCAACAACGGCCAGTCCTATTGCGCATATTCGCTCTTACAACAACGGAAGTAAAAAAACACTGACATTTGTTGATCACAATGGACAATCTTACTCATTCCAATATACCAAATACGCCAAACGAGTAAATGGAGAGTGGATACAGGGATACTATAAAGAGCCATCCACAACGCAGAGTGCATTGGCGCTGGAGGGAGTGGAATTGGAAGAGATCAACGGCACTTATACGCTGACATTGCCTAACGGCACACGGCTTGAGTATGTCTCTACTGGAGTGACGGCCCAAAGCGGATCAGGGGGTCATGAGTGCGATCACAGTTATTATCGACTAGAGTCTGTCAAAGACCGATGCGATATGATGTTGTTCTATGGGTATCCGTCAACAGCTAACGGAAACGCTCTTGTTCCTTCTTACATTGAAGCTAGAGCCGCAGACGGCACCCCAATTTCCCACATAACGATCACTGCAACAGATGATAAAATCACTGCAATAACAGACCCGAATAGCAATCAAATAATTTCGTATAACTACGCAGAACCTGCGTACTTTGATGGCACAGATTTTGATGATAATACTGTGCTTTCGAGCGTATCACGAGTAGACGGCGGAACGAACGAGTACACCTATGATTACTCTCTGGAGGAAAACAACAACGACAGCTATCCTGCCATTTCTTCAGAAGCTGCCCCTGATTATAACCATTTAACGATAAAAACAATCAAAGATGCGAACGATAATGAATATACATTTAATTATCAAAGCCCGACGCGTTTTATTTACGCCAGTTTTGATGATATGCTGCCCCAATACGGGCTTCCAAGAATCCTGAATACAATCACACGTCCCGATAGCAGTACTGTAGGCTTTAGCGAGAACCCGGAAGGAATTTACATAAACCGGGAAAATAAAAAGTATAAATTGGTTGGCAGTGCTGATAATGACCGTGAAAATACCATTACCGATGTGAATGGAAAAACGTGGAAATATAGTTTTACAGATGCATTGAGCTGCGATCCGACGGTGTTGGAAGGAAATACGCGGTTGTTCCAGTATCAGCAGATGACAATCACTGCCCCTGCTGTTGGCGGAGTATCCGGGACTGAGATTTACAGATACAAACGACTCGATGAATCAGGAGATGATGTGGAAGGTTTGCGAGTTATGGTTGCTGACTATAGCCAAAACTTTTCGGGAACAAGAACGACATACGTATATGACCATTCGGGGTCAGACTATTCAGTGATTGATTATTCGACGTTGGCAAAGCCCTCGGCTGAAATCAGAGCGGATGGAGAGGAGGCAGAAAATACGACATCATATGTATATACCGATGATGCATTTAAACAGATCGAGAACGTGACGGATCCGCTTGGCCGAAAAACGGCCTATACCTTTGATGAAAAAGGAAGACGTACTCATACCAAAGTTTTTTCGAGCTCAAATAAGATTGTTTCTGACGTGGAATATGTGTATGGGAACGCAAAGTTTCCATATTTTGTCACGAGCGAAAAAGTTCATGCTCGTGAAGGTACAGATTGGGTTGACTCCACAGATCCAGATCCGAATACGGAGTGGACCGTTTACGACATAGTTACCGATTACACAAAACTTTTGGATGCATCTTATGGACATAAAACGACGACGACAACCCATCCTGCTGGGGGGGTCGATCTTGCCACCGAATATAAATATGACTTTAACAACAATCTTATATCGATTCTTGATCCACGCGGGAACGAAACGGTTAACACCTATGATAAGTTAAATCGCCTGATAACAATAAGTTTTTATGAAGGTACGGCAGCATCGGGAACGCTCCAATGCACAAAAGAATTTTGGTATGACCTACGAAGCAACAAACGCTGGGAGAAGGATGAGAACGACCACTACACATACTATGAATATGATGAGTTCAACAACCTCGTAAAAACGATCCGCGTAATGCGGGCCAATGGAACTGAACCCGGGGAATTCAACCCAGCGATCATTGAAGGCCATACCTTGTTTAATTATTTATACGGATACGATGGGGACTCTTCTGTCGATATCATCTCCAGTTATTCTTACAACGACGATGGAACTCTGGATTACAGCATTGATCCCGAGGGAATGAAGACGGCGTATGCTTACGATGATTTGCGGCGCCTGACCGATACATATGCTGATACTGATGATTTCTATTCACGCCCATCCTTTGGACATGCTGCATATAAATACAGGACGCACTACGATTACAGCGGGGACAATTGTGGGGCCATTACTTTGCCCCCTTATAAATTCAGCCCAACCATAACAATTGATCCGCGAGGTTTAAGTTCTGCTGCAACGACGTTTGATTCAACCACTCTTTATGAGACGGAAACTTTCTATGATGCGCTTAGTCGCCCGTGGAAAACAACGTCGGAAGTCATCAAAAACAGTACTAACAATTCAACCAAAGCTATTACCGAAACAGAATATGATGCTGTCGGAAATGTTAGATTTGTGCACAATCTCGTTGCTGCTCCTGTCAACGGGACCGAGGTGTGGCAGACAACGGAAACACAGTATGATGATCTTAACCGACCGGTTAAAGTGATCTATGCTAAAGATACAGACGACCAAGCTCAGGTCGAAACCCGTTACACCAGTACCGGACTTGAGTGGAAGACCATCAACGAACTAGGAAAAGCAACGACAGTGCAGTATGACAATGCTGGTCGGGCAATTAAAACCACTTCTCCTTCGGTGGATGATGCTTCCGGAAACTCGACATATGCGGTCACTTACGCTGAGTACGACGATAATGGAAATGTTGAAAAAGTTTTAGATCCGGAAACGTATGCCGCAGCGAATGGCGTTGTGACAGCAATTCTGAATACCGCAAAAACGGTGTATACATATGATTATCGAAATCGACTGATTAAAACCACTTATCCATCGATGACTTATTATTCGATTTCAACGTCTTT
>JAFGWS010000156.1 GCA_016937035.1 Pontiellaceae bacterium | reverse complement strand
GAACCTCCCGCAAAACTATGCGCTGATTTCTTCCACTTTGATTTTGGTCAGATCCTGACGATGACCAATTTTACGACGATATCCTTTACGGCGTTTCTTCTTAAATGAAACAACTTTCTTGCCGCGCAGGTCTTCAACAACCGAAACCTTAACCTTGGCTCCCTCTACCACCGGCGTACCGATCGAGAGTTCACTACCGTTAGAAACGGCCAGCGCATCAAATTCAACGCTGGAACCGGCGTCAGCGCCAAGCAATTCCACATCAAGGACATCGCCCTGCTGAACGCGATACTGTTTTCCACCGGTTTCAATTACAGCATATGCTTCCATAAATAACCTCAATACCCGTTTCGGGCTTTCTTTCAAAAAATCAAGGGGCGGAAACTACGGAATCGCCCCCGCACTGTCAACCTCAAACAAGGTGATATTTTGACAAACCGCGGAAGAGCGCTTTTCATCTCCCCCACAAGTGTCAGGAGTAGACCGAATCGCTCCCGAAATGGCAACTCCCAAAGCGGCTCCGCACTGCATTTTGTATTTCTGTTTCCACTGATGGACCGAACCACTTACAGCCGCGCTCCACGAACCCGTCTTTTGCCTGGATGAACACAATTTTCAACAGAAGGGCGCGAATCAATCCATTTTAACGCAACGTTGCGCCTCACTCTGAGCGTGCGGAGCCTGCGATAGAGTGTGGGTTTTTTATTCGGCTTATGGCATTCTTTTCAATCTAAAAAAACCGGATTTAGAATTGATATTATTCGTTATCGAGAGTGTTTCTGCTGTTGCTGTATAAATCGCATTTGTACTCCAGACTCCCTCAACCAGATTGGTGCATTGTTCCAATGCATATTGCAAACCGCTGTGAACCGAAAATGCCATTTGAAATTGATCACCAGACGAGAGTACAGCAGATCCTGTAGATGGCGGTTCCGGTAAAGGATCCATTCCATAAAACCAATCCATAATATACATCGACATAAAGAAGCCTCCGTCATCCGGCACAAGAAGCCGAATGGATGCCGCATGAAGTTGATTGCTGGAATCCCTAAAAAGAACAGATAAATATCCGATATCAATATCATCCCATGGAGCTGTCCAGCCTGTTGTAGTTCCTAGGATATAGTTTTCTGAGTAACCACTAATTACAAAAGAGCCTTTATTAAAACTTCCATTTTGTATTGAAGTTTCTCCTGTTTGTGGAGAACTCAATTTAGGTAGAGCATGATAGTCATCTGACCAG
This sequence comes from Pontiellaceae bacterium, assembly GCA_016937035.1. Next base: position 5,791 of record JAFGWS010000156.1, on the reverse strand, counting down.
ATATAGTTACTTAGCGTGTTGATAGAAACCCAACCACTTCCTGCGCTGCTTGGATAATCTGTAGTGACGTAGTGTGTTCCGCTAATACTAATATCATTAATTCCGTCCTCATTAAGATCAATCTTCAGAGGGCTAAGGAGGTATGGGGAAATTGCGATATTTTGCGGCCCGGATGATTTGCTTTGCCCAAATATTGGGATTGGGTTAATAATGCTGATTTCTTGCGCTTGCCCCCAAAGAGGCATGAGGAGAATTAACGTGAAAACTATGATAAGTTGTTGTTTCATATTTTCTCCATATTTGCCGGACCGTTGATTAGGAAGAAACGGCATCTGCCGACCTTTTTCCTTAACATGAACTTCTTTACGCAATCGACAGATTGCATGGGAACAGGGCCGATTAAAAGGAAAAATGTCAGTCAAAGAGCGAGGAACGCACAGGGTCAATCGCGACGCGAGGCGGCGTGTCGATTGGATCCTGATGTTCAGTGTCGTTCTTTAGATATATTTTTGTTCGGACGGAAGTATACAATCCATGCAACAAAGATGCTCATCAACGCACCTATGAAAGATGCAAGAATGTCATAGCAATCAAAAGTCCGCCATGGCATCCATATCTGGATGATCTCGTAGGTTGTCAAACCCAACGCTGCCCCAAATGCACCTTTAATGAAATTCCACAAAGATACTTCTCTGTTTAGTATAAGACATCCAATGGGTACACAAAACGGCAAGACAAAATTGGATGATGTGCTATTACAGTCTAAGAACAAGAGAAAGGGAAGAATACCAAAATCTCTTGCTGCCTTTAAGGCAACTCCTAGCGAAAGGACTGTAACAATGATTGAAAAAGAACTAATTCTTCTAAATTTAGATGGATAAGAATTCCACATTGCAATTATGCACTGAACTCATGATTACCCTTCTCGGCAGTTACAGGTAATCCTTCGTTCCTCATCCAAACTTAGACCTGCGTCCTCAAAAAGATCATAGTATAACTGGTATTGCTTCGCTGTTAAGCCCCAACTCCCTGTAACAGTGCATTTGTCGTATTCGAAAATCACAGATCCTTTTGGAATCGTCGACAGAACCATCTTGAACAACCCTATGTCGGTAGTATCGATGACTGTTCTTGAATTTTTGATCGCCAAGATGTATCGAGGAATCGGTACTTGCTCGTTGCCATCATTAACCAACATTACTGCAAACTGGTCATCATACATCAGTTTCACAGGAACGTCCCCTGCTAGTCGATAGATAATCAACTCATCAGAGGTATCCGCGCACAGTCGGGATGAAAGCATTAACGCAATTATTGTGATCATTATTTGAAGTTTCATAACAGACCTTTCTTAGCTAGCAGTGGGAAAAGTGGAAGATTTTCGGTCAAAGCACCCTATGGGATGGATGGACAAGAACCACGCGTTACGCACATTTTTTCCGATGGTTTGCATTAGGACAAAAGGAGGAAAATTGTGCCAGACCTTTTTCGAACTAAGTTGCGGTTGAGGTTAAGATTCCGCAAGCAGAGGCGGAAATCAAACGGAGGCTGGCTGCCCGCGATACGAGTAGGGCAGGCAGGGATGCCTACCCGACGAAGATAAATTGGCCCGCTCTTTTCTTTACGCAACGGGGACGTCGCGTCCACGACGATGCAAATTTCCCCCGCTCTCGTTCGGGAAATTAGAGCTCTCAGCGGCCCAAATCCCTAATGCTTTCAGATGGGATTGAGCCAAACCGTTCGATTGAGGTAAGACCTTGCCGCAGTAACAGCGAGGGACAGCCTTCCATTCACTTTTTATCGCTTCACGGTTCTCATCGAGGGCGCGCTCTGGTAGATTTGATAGCCAATTTATGAAAGGACGCGTACAATGAAACCCGCTTTGATTATTATGGCTGCCGGCATGGGCAGCCGCTACGGCGGACTTAAACAGATCGATCCGCTCGGTCCCAACGGCGAGTGTCTGCTTGAATATTCGATTTATGACGCCATTCGCGCCGGCTTCGGAAAAGTGGTTTTTGTGATCCGCCGTGACTTCGAGACGGAGTTTAAGGAGCAGATCGGCCGCCGCTTTGAAGATCAAATCGTGGTACAGTATGCGTTTCAATCGATCGACGATCTGCCCGCGGGATTTTCCGTTCCCGCCGGACGCACCAAGCCGTGGGGCACCGGCCAGGCCGTGCTCGCCTGCAAACCGTTTATCCACGAACCCTTTGTCGTCCAGAACGCCGACGACTTTTATGGAGCAGAGGCCTATCAGGTCATCGCCGAAGCCTTCAAAACGCTGCCGCTGAACGAAAGCTGCATGGTCGGCTATCGTCTGCGCAACACCCTCTCTCCGCATGGTTCGGTCTCGCGCGGAATCTGCGAAACGATCGACGGAAAACTTGCCACCGTAACCGAGCGCCTGAGCATCGCCGCCAACGAAAGCGGGGTCATACAGTATGTTGAAAACGGTAACGCCTTTAATATGACCGGCGACGAAATCTGCTCCATGAACTTCTGGGGTTTTCAGCCCGCGTTGTTTGACACCCTGGAGGAGAAGTTTATCGCCTTTCTGAAAGAGAAAGGGCAGGAGCTGAAATCGGAATGGTATATCCCGAGCATTATCCAACAGGCGATCGACACCGGCGAAACCTGCGTCAACGTGCTCAGCTCTAACAGCCGCTGGTTCGGGGTAACCTATCCCGAAGACCGAGCCTCCGTCGTTGCAGCGCTCAAAGCGATGCACGACGACGGAACGTATCCGCCTAAACTTTAACCATCAGGAAATACGCTTCCGTATTGGTGCTTTTCTGTGTTTTCACGATTAAAGGAATGCCGTAGTGTCCGCCGCTATGCAGATTTATTTTATTGGACAACGTTGGATTAGTGAGACCGAACCGGAACTCGGGCTGGGATTGGTGGTTGAGGTGACGCATCGTGCGGTGCAGGTGTTTTATCATGCGGCGAACGAGATGCGGCATTATGCCATCAACAACGCTCCGCTGAAGCGCGTACGCTTTGCAGCGGGTGATGAGATTGCCTCCCGAGAGGGCGTTCGACTGGTGGTTGAATCGGTTGTGGAGAACGAGACGACCGGCACACTCTGCTATACGGCGGCGGACGGCACACAGCTGGATGAGTCTGATTTATGCGACCTGTCGAGTTTTGACCGCCCGGAAACGCGTCTGCTGGCGGGGCATGTGGATTCTAACGCGCTGTTTGATTTGCGGCTGGATGCACTGAATACGCGTTCTCGTTACGGTCGATTGCCCGTCCGCGGACTGCTGGGCGGCCGCGTGGATCTGCTGCCGCACCAGCTCTACATTGCGCAGGAGGTGAGTAATCGTCCTTTGCCGCGCGTGCTGCTGGCCGATGAGGTGGGACTCGGAAAAACCATTGAAGCGTGCCTTATTCTGCATCGCCTGATGGTTTGCGGCCTGGTCCAGCGCGTCTTGGTTCTGGTTCCCCATGCGTTGGTTCATCAGTGGTTTGTGGAACTGCTCCGCCGCTTTAATCTTTCGTTCAGTATTTTTAACGAAGAGCGCTGTACAGCCATTGAGGCCGGCGATCCCGGAACGAATCCGTTTCTGGACGATCAGCTGGTGATTTCCAGCATAGAGTTTCTGACCGAGAATCCAAGTCGCGCTGCTCAGGCGGTCGCCTGCGACTGGGATCTGTTGATTGTCGACGAGGCGCATCACCTGCATTGGTCGCCAGAGCAGGTCAGTCCGGAATATTATGTGGTCGAACGGCTTTCCGCTCACATTTCCTGCCTGCTGCTCCTCACCGCCAGCCCGGAGCAGATGGGACTCGAGAGCCACTTTGCGCGCCTGCGCCTGCTCGATCCGCAACGCTATCCCGATTTTGAAACGTATCGGCTGGAGCATGATCGCTATGCCGAAGTTGCCGCCGATCTTAGCCGGCAAATGGAGTCGATGAGCGATAGAGAGCTGGCTGAGGCACTGGACCGGCATGGTCCGGGGCGCGTTATTTTCCGGAATACGCGCAAGTATGTGAGCGGGTTTCCTCGGCGGGTGCCCGATCCGATTCCGCTCCAGCTTCCTGACGGGGTTAAACTGCTCGGCGCGGACGATCCGCGAATTCAGTGGTTGCTGGCTTTTCTACGCAAAAATCCTTCGAAAAAGGTGCTGGTGATTGGAAAAACGCGCGACGAGGTTGCTGCGATCACCGCTTCTGTTAAGAGTGGATCGAATGTGGATATAGCGCATTTCCACGAGCAGATGTCGTTAGTGCAGTGCGATCGTCAGGCGGCGTGGTTTGCTGAGCCGGACGGTGCACGCGTGATGGTGGTTTCGGAGATGGGCGGCGAAGGCCGTAATTTCCAAACGGCATCACATCTGGTGCTGATTGATCTGCCGTGCGATCCGGAACTGTTGGAGCAGCGGATTGGACGTCTCGACCGTATCGGCCAGCGCGGGGATGTTCATATTCACGTACCTTATTTCAAAGGAACCGCTGAGGAGCAGGTGGTGCGCTGGTTACACGAAGGGCTCAATGCATTTGCTGAGCCGGTGGTTGGCGGCTTCGAACTGCTTGAGCGTTTCGGCGCTCGGCTGACCGCAGTTGACGATGAACTGATTTCAGAAACCCGCGCATTTTATGAAAAACTCCGTGCGCAGATTGCTGCTGGACGTGATCGTCTGCTGGAACTTTCCTCGTTCCGCCCCGAGATCGGTGGGGAGATTGCTCGACAGATTCATACGTGCGAGCAGTCGCCCGAGCTGAAGAATTATCTGCTGAGCATGTTTGATCAATACGGAATACATGCTGAGGCGTTGGACGCCACCTCGTATCATATTCGCCCCGATCAAATGTTTGACGAATGGTTTCCGCTGAGTGCCGAAGGCCTCCGTATCACCTTTGATCGGAACGAGGCGCTGACGCGCCCTGACGCCATTCTGATGAGCTGGGACCATCCGATGGTGACGGGAGCCGGCGAGCTGATTCTCGGCTCCGAGCGCGGCAGTTGTTCGATAGCGGTGGATCCGGATCAGAAGGGTCCGCTTAAGCTTCAGGCCGTGTATGTACTGGAAACCGTAGCGCCTCCGCGCTTGAACGCAGATCGCTTTTTACCGCCGACGCCGGTCTGCATCACGGTCGATCATGCGGGCAACATGCTGGACGGCGAGATCGCCCGGCACCTGAAAGACGCGGACCCGTGGCGGTTGCTCGAACATGAATCCATTCGAACGCAGTTAATTCCATCCATGATTGAGGCAACGCGTGCACTGGCGGAAACGGCGTCTGAGACCATTATTTCCGATGCCCGGCAATGTATGCGGGAAACCCTCGGCGCAGAGTATCAGCGGCTTGAATATCTTAAACAGGTGAATGACAACATACGGGAAGAAGAGCTGGCTCATGCCCGCAAGGTGATCACAAAACTGGACAAAACACTTATGAACGCCCGACTCCGGCTCGACGCCGTTCGCGTCATCAGCGCGGGCTGAGGCAAACACACAACACTGCGAACAGCCGAATCTTATCCACAGATTTCACCGATTATCACAGATTCATATATGAGAATAATGAAGCCGTGTGACATGAAATTGAAAACAGATTCACCTCAAGAATCAGTGAAAATCTGGGTAATCTGTGGATTGACAGTATAAACAGTCAGATTGCAGTCTGGTTAAATATTGAGCTTTTGTCCGGCGGCTTGGTGCTTTAGAAAGGAGTCCGATTTTGTGTGTTCGGTATGTTCGGACGTGTATTGATTTTTGAATGGAGAGCGTGATGGGGAAAACAATTGCAATTGATGGGCCTTCGGCCTCGGGAAAATCGT
>JAFGWS010000155.1 GCA_016937035.1 Pontiellaceae bacterium | reverse complement strand
TCGGCGGAAGACTAGAAAAACAAACAGGAAAGGTGCGCTCTTCAGAACAAAAGGCAAGGGCGCAATTTTAAGTATGAAGGGTACAACCAAAGTTGAATTCGAAGTCGGAGGCCAAACGATGGTCTTCGAATCCGGTTTGCTTGCTCAGCAGGCAGACGGAGCGGTTACCTGCGGAATCGGCGAGAATATTGTTTTCTCGGCGGTGACGGCTGCAAAAGAAGCCAAAGAAGGCGTGGACTTTTTCCCGCTGCAGGTGGAATACCGCGAAAAATTTTATGCCGCAGGGCGTTTCCCCGGCGGTTTCTTTAAGCGCGAAGCGCGGCCTTCCGAAAAGGAAATCCTCACGATGCGCGTTACGGACCGTCCGATCCGTCCGCTCTTCCCGAACGGATTTTTCTGCGAAGTGCAGATTAACAATATGCTGATCAGCTGCGACCAGAAACTGGATACGGACATTCTGAGCGTTAACGCAGCTTCAGCGGCGCTGACGATTTCTGAACTGCCGTTTGCCGGTCCGATCGGCTGTGTTCGTATCGGACGTGTGAACGGCGAGTGGGTGATCAATCCCGATCACGAAACCCTTGCTCAGAGCGAACTTGATCTGACCTATTGCGGTACGCGCGAAAAGGCAATGATGATTGAAGGTTCCGCTCAGGAAATCAGCGAAGCCGACTTTATTGCGGCGATGAAGCGTGCCCACGAAGAAGTGATTAAAATCTGCGACGGACAGCTGGAGCTCCGCAAGGCGCTGGGACTGCCCGAGAAGGTGATTGTCGCTCCGGTTTTGGACACCAAATTCCTCGATAAAGCCCGCGAGCTGGTGGGTGAAAAGTTTAAAGAACTGATGAAAATCGTCGGTAAGATTGAGCGTCAGGACGCTGTTACTGCGCTGAAGGAAGAGCTGAAACCGCAGATGGTGGAAATTTTCGGCGACGATATGAAAGAGAACGATTTCTTCCACGCATTCCACGATCTCGAAGTCGAAACCGTCCGCAAGAATGTGATTGAAGGCGGAACGCGTATCGGCGGTCGTCCGTTCGATAAGATCCGCGAACTGGATGCGCAGGTGGGTATTCTGCCCCGTACGCACGGTTCGTCGGTCTTTAGTCGCGGAGAAACCCAGACGCTCTGTACGGTTACGCTCGGCACAAAGAAAGAGTCCCAGGGGCTCGACGCTGTTACGGGCGGTGTTTCCGAGAAAGAATTTATTCTGCACTACAACTTCCCGCCGTACTCGGTGGGTGAAGTAGGCCGACTCGGCATGACCGGACGTCGTGAAATCGGGCACGGAAATCTTGCTGAGCGTTCCATTGTTCCGGTGCTGCCCGATGAGTTTCCGTACACCGTGCGCGTGGTTTCTGAAATCATGGGGTCTAATGGCTCGTCTTCCATGGCAACTGCCTGCGGCGGCTGCTTGGCGCTGATGGATGCCGGTGTCCCGCTGAAGGCGCCGGTGGCCGGGATTTCTGCCGGTCTGTTCACCGACGAAAACGGTGCATCGATTCAGGTCGTTGATATTCTCGGTGCAGAAGACCACTGCGGTGACATGGACTTCAAGGTGGTCGGAACCCGCAAGGGGATTACCGGCTTCCAGGTCGACCTCAAGATTGCCGGTCTCGACTGGAATCAGGTCACGGAAGCATTTGAAGTGACCCGTAAAGGCCGTATGGAAATCCTCGACTATATGGAATCCGTTCTGCCGTCTGCTCGTGAAGAGCTGGCCGCTTCCGCTCCGCGCATTACCACCGTTAAGATTGATCCGGATAAGATCGGTGCCTTGATTGGTCCCGGCGGAAAGCATATCCGCGCGATTACGGAATCCTCCGGCGCACAGATCGACATCGAAGAAGACGGAACGGTGAACATTTTCGCGGTGGATGCCGAGTCCATGAACAGCGCAGTCAGCCAGGTGAATGCCCTGACCGCTGAAATTGAAATCGGCAAGACCTACGACGGTAAAGTAATTGCCGTGAAGGACTTTGGTGCATTTGTTGAATGTATGCCGGGCAAAGAAGGCCTCGTGCATATTTCTGAAATGGCGAACGAACGTATTGCTTCGGTCAGCGATATCTGTGCGCCCGGCGATGCGATGCGCGTTAAGTGTATCGATATCGATAATCAGGGCCGTGTCCGTCTGAGTCGCAAAGCTGCGCTGAACGACGAAGCCGCTGAATAAGTAAGTTCCTTACACCAGGAATTGAAGAGGCACTCCTTGCGGGGTGCCTTTTTTTTTAAAATTTACGAGAGCACGGTAAAACGGCGGTTGTAAACAACGGGCGGGTACGCTATCATGGGGCGCATGGATAAACCAAGAGAATCATTGAGTCAGCGTTTTGCCCGCGTGTATGGAAGTCCTGGGGAGGTTCCCCGCGTTTTAGGGCTGCTTCGTGCGTTCTGGCCGTTGCTGGTCGTCTGTTTCGTTACGGGCTATCTGGTACGCGAAATCCTGCCTGTTTCCCGGATGAACATGTCGCAGGTGGGCATTTTATTTGTACTGGTTGGGGTGGTTACCTCCTTTTTGCTCGTTTGGGGTGAGCGGCGGCTGGGCAATTTCCTTAAAGGGGCCAAGGGCGAGGAGTGGGTGGCTCACGAGCTGGCCTTTCTGAGTTCCGAGTACGCTGTTTTTAACGGATTGCGTCTGAGCGGCGGACAGGAAAATTTTGACCACATTATCGTCGGTCCCGCCGGTGTGTTTGTGGTGGAGACGAAGAACTGGAAGGGCTCGGTTGAGTTTCGCGGAGGGAAGCTTTTTGCCGGCGGGAAAGAGCCTTCGCGGCCTCCGCTCAAGCAGGTTAAAGCCGCCACTGCGGAGTTGGCGGATTATCTCGATCAGAAGGGCTGCGCAACCCTGCCGATTCATTCTGTTCTCTGTTTTCTCGGTACACGGCTTCCCGAAGACCTGATGAATGTAAACGGTGTCGTGGTCTGTTCCGGCACGCGCTTGGTGGAAGTGCTCCAGGAAACCTTCGATGAGCCGGTTGCATCGCCCCTGCGCGAGCAGGTTGTGAGTGAACTGCGGAAAGTAATAGAATAACCACGAAGTCACGAAGAGCACGAAGCCGGTACAATGATGTCTGTTGAGTACTTTTTGAGCAGATAAGTAAGTTTTTTATGACTGCGGGAGGAACGGTATGAAGGCATTATTACCTATTGCGGACGGTTCCGAGGAGATGGAAGCCGTCATTTTGATCGATACGCTCCGCCGAGCACGGTGGGAGGTTGTCGTTGCAGGGCTGAGCGCCGGCCCGATTACGGCATCGCGCGGCGTTAAGCTGGTTCCGGATGCAGCATGGGAGCAGATTAATCCTGCAGATTTTGACATACTGATCCTGCCGGGCGGCACCGGAGGCACCAACGTGTTGATGAAACACGCCGGCGTGCAGCAGGCACTGCGTGATTTTCATGCGGACGGAAAATGGATTGCAGCGGTCTGCGCTGCGCCCCGTGCGCTGAATGAAGCGGGCTTGCTGGAAGGGCGACGTTTTACCTGTTATCCCGGCGTGGAAGAAACCATGCCGCAACTGACTCGTTCAGATGATTCCGTCGTTGTTGACGGACGGTTGATTACCAGTCAGGGGCCCGGAACCTCCTTTGAGTTTGCCCTTCGTATCATTGCTGAATGCGACCGTCCTGCCGTATCGGACGAGGTGCGCCGCGGACTGTTGCTTTAGATCCTTTCCTTGGGTGTTTTCTTTTTGGATATATCCGGCCAAAAAATTTATGGACAAATGAGTTTGCAGACCTTGTTCCCTATGCTTTTATCACTCTATCGATGGGTTAGTAGTTTTCTGTAATAAACCATAACTGCCAAGGAGGTAAATCATGGGTGTAGTGTTGAACCTGCTGGAATCGAAGGGAAATGACATTCTGACTGTCAGACCGGATCAAATGGTTAAGGACGCCATCAAAGGAATGGAGGAGATCGCAGTCGGAACCGCGCTGGTCACCGAGGGCGATCAGCTGGTGGGCATCGTTTCCGAACGTGATGTTATCCGGAAGGTGGTGCTCCAAGGAAAATCCATCGATGCTGTGCCCGTAATGGAGATTATGTCCAGCCAATTGACGACCGTTACTCCCGAAACTCTGCTGGATGAATGCATGCGATTGATGACCGAAAAACGGATTCGTCATCTGCCGGTGCTGAAAGATCATCAGCTCTGCGGTATTGTGTCGATCGGCGACGTGGTGAAATACCTCGTTGTGGAAAAAGAATTTAAGATCAAGAATCTGGAAACCTATATCAGCGGCGCCATGTAAGGCCGTTCATTGCCTTTCGGGCGATTCAATACCATGGAAACAGGAGGCATTCACTGCCTCCTGTTTTGTTTGGGGCTTCTCAACCAGAAGGGGTGGGTGATAGGATCTGTGCCTTATGAACACCGGATCGACAGAGCAGTTTGCCGAGTGGCTTACTGAAGCAGCACGCTCGCTCGGCGCACATTCTTCGGCCTGCCTGCGGATGGATAATCCGCTGCTGCGGGAGCGGATTGAAGAAAACAGTGTACGGACGGCGCAGTGGCTGAAGAGCGGACGGCAGGGTGAGATGGACTATCTTGAACGCATGTTTCCCGCCAAGGCCAACCCGTGGCAACATGTTGCTTTTGCGAAGTCGGTGATTGTGGTCGCGTTTACAAACCATTGGGGCGATCCGGCCGCAACACACTTTTTCCCGGAACCTTCTCAGGATGCACTGTTGGGATATGTTTCTGCGTATGCGAAGCAGATGGATTATCACGTGCGCGGCCAAACGATACTGCGCGGTTTACATGAGCAATTGGGTGAGGGTGTGTATGCGAAAGCAACGGTGGATACAGAGGCGGTTGATGAGCGGCTCTTTGCGGTTGCCGGCGGGCTGGGGGTGTATGGCGGAAATAATTTACTCCGCGTTCCGGATCAACAGAGTGTCCGGGTATTTATCGGCTGCCTCTTCGTTGATTGCGCCTTGCCGGAGGTGATTCATGCTCCGCAAATGCCGTTCGCCTGTGAAACGTGTCGGAACTGTGTGAAGAATTGCCCGACCGGAGCGATTACCTTTGGGCAGCCGATGGATGCGCGGAAATGCATCAGCTATCTGACCATTGAAAAACGGACCGTACTTACTCCGGAAGAAGGCGCGTTGGTCGGCGATTGGTTGTTTGGTTGCGATGGCTGTACCAGCGTCTGTCCGCCGCACGACGCTGGGGATGGGCGTATTCCGGTTGATCTGGAATGGCTGTTTAAAACACCAGCGGCCGAGCTTCGGCGGCTCATGAAAGGGAGCGCAGTGTCGTATGCCGGTGTAACTCAGCTGCGTAAAAATGGAGTGGTTGTGCTGAAAAACATCGGTTCGCCACAGACCGAGGAACTACTCGAATGGGTTCGGATTCATAACAAGAGCGAGCGGGTTCAGCAGCAGCTTTGGGTTGGGTAATCGGGTTTTTCGGCGACGAGATCCCTGATTTTCCCGATCGAGAATGACATTGGGAAAATTTTCATCGTCGTGGGGTAGGCATCCCTGTCTGCCTTTCTTTTTTGCCTCCTCGTTCTCGTACTCGTGCCATAATTGTCACGCCTCACGCTGCCTGGACCTCGATAGGTTTTGACTCTATGTTCTTTTTGCGTTTCCATGTCTCGAAAACGGCGATCGACGACTCGGGTGTAACAGGGGCAGGTTGCGAAATCCTATGCAAGGGTTTTTATGTGTGTTCAAATATTAGCCGTGAATGAAGAATATGCGGATTTTCTGCACGATGAATCGCGCTGGAATGGCCGGGCAGAGGCGATTGTTTTTCCAACGTCTACGCAGGAGGTTTGCGAGGCGCTGGCGATTGCTCGGGGAAACGAGTGGCCGGTAACCGTGCAGGGCGGGCGTACCGGCATTACCGGCGGGTGCGTACCGTCGGGCGGACTGGTCCTGAATTGCTCCCGTATGAATGCCATCGGGCCCATCGATGGAGAGCGCATAACAGTTCAGCCCGGCGCTGTTCTATCTGATCTCCGCGCCGCGCTGCAGGGCATCGGCCTCTTCTTTCCGTCGGATCCGACGGAGACCTCGGCCTCCATCGGCGGTATGGTTGCCAATAATGCGTCCGGTGCGCGCTCCTATAAATATGGCTCGATACGAAACTGGATCGATGCGCTGGAGGTGGTGCTGGCTTCCGGAGAGACTGTGCGTCTGGAGCGGGGCGTGCATAAAGCCGACGGGTTCTCGTTCCAGCTGGGATCATTTTCGGGCGAGCTGCCGGAGATTCCGCATCCTGCCGTCAAGAGTGCTGCGGGCTATTTTATTCAGCCGAACATGGATTTGGTCGATCTCTTTATCGGCGCAGAAGGAACGCTCGGGGTTGTGACCTCCATTACGCTCCGCCTCCTTCCCGAACCCGGCGAGCTGACCGGCCTGACCGCCTTCTTTGTTTCTGAGGCTGCTGCGCTCCAATTTATCCGTGCACTGCGGGTCGAAACGAATCCGATCGCGATCGAGTTTTTTGACGGCCATACGCTGGAGCTGCTCCGCCGGATGAAAAACGAAGTGGCGGCATTCGCTGAGCTGCCGTTATTGGCCCCGGAATACCACACCGCCGTCTATTTTGAATACGAGGGTGCGGTACCGGACTCGCTCGAAACGCTGGTTGAGCTGGCGATCGAATGCTGGATGGGGGACGGGGCGCAGGAGATCGTTGCGCTGAAGCACTTTCGTCACGCCGTTCCCGAATCGATCAATCTCCTCATTGCGGAGCGAAAAAAAGCAATAGCCGGACTGACCAAGCTCGGCACCGATATGGCCGTTCCCGATGAACAGCTTGAAAACGTGATGCGCATGTATCACGAAGGGCTGGCGGACGCTGGACTCGATTATGTTATCTTCGGCCACATCGGCAACAACCATCTACACGTCAACATTCTTCCGCGCAGCATGGAGGAATATAAAACGGGCAAAGCGCTCTACTTCAACTGGGCCCGTCAGGTCGTCGACTGGGGCGGCTCTGTCTCCGCCGAACACGGCATCGGAAAACTCAAAACCGAATTTCTGGAACTTATGCTGGGCAGAGAAAACCTCCGCAGAATGCAGGAGCTCAAACACCTCTTCGATCCGTCCGGTCTCCTCAATCCTGGTAATCTTTTCGCTGAGTCGCTTTAAAATCGAGGCAGAGAGGTTCGACTCCGGATCGAGGCCGAGGCGCGAGAAAAGATTACGCAGGCCCCCGAGTGGGTGGGAAAGAGTCTGCTGCGCATTTAAAAGCGGTGTCGAGTCGCTTCGCGATCCTGCGGACCACCGCACTCCAGAGCGCACAAGCCCTTTGGAGTGCGCAAGCTTGATTGCGCTTTAAAACACCGCGGTTCGACGCCGTTGCACCAAAAGCAACGCTCTGGTGCATTGCGCCTCCGGCGCATCTGAAAGCACGCTCAAGTTGCTCCGCAACCCTGCGGGCCCGCGCACTCCATACCGCACAAGCCCTTTGGAGTGCGGTGGCTTGACACCGCTTTAACAATTCAGAAACTTGTTCTGCAGACTATTCCCAATTCTTTCGTTGCAGGTTGGTCCAGGGTGATTGGGACATGATGCAGTCGTCTCCGAAGAAGTATTTCTTCGCTTCGTTGTCGTTGTAGGCCCAGTAGCGGATCCAGGCGATCATGGCCGGCGTTTCGACGCCTCCCTGAACGCCGTTTGCCGTACGTGTAATGTATCCGTGATCGGCATCTTCTACTAAACTGAAGAGCGTCTGCGCCTCTAATGCTTCGTACGTGGGGGCCAGCCAGGACTGACCGTCTCTCATGATATCTTTTGTGCCGCCCATCAGGAGGAAGCTTGCGCTGGTTTCATCGATCGGTTTTGCACTGTGGCCGTGGATCGAAACCACGGCGATGATCGCGTCATGCCCGGCAACATCGACCGCTGCGGTTCCTCCCACCGAGTAGCCCATTGAGATGGCGCGGTCAACAGCGAGTTTGCCTTCGAATAGACTGTCCGGCGTATTGTTTTGCGCAATGAGCCAGTCAAGGCCGTCGATCATGCGTCGGTTGTTTTCCGGACTGCCCGGTCCGGCATTGAGGGTTTTGCTGATGATCACGAATCCGTGCGAGGCGATTCTCTCGAGCAGAGGCATCAGTGAAGAGGGTGCACTTCCGATACCGGGGCCAAAGATGATGGGGGCGTGCAGGAAGCGCTCCTCTCCCAATACACCGAGCGTCTTGGGCCGAACGATGGTATATGTTCCGTCCGGGCCGGTTTCGGTTTCGCTGGTGAACTCGAACGGACCGAAATCTGAGTAATTGTTGACTGAGGGCAACGTTGACGCTGCGTCAATGTCGCTTGAAGCGTCGTTAATTTTACCCGTTGGATCGGTCGAGCATCCTGCGGCAAGCACCCCCAGCAAAACAAAGCATAGTTCGAATATTTTTTTTCTCATGTTCATTTCCCTTCTGTTGAATAGTATTAAACCGATAGCGAATGGTCAGGTGATGTTTTTTGCGGGCCACCACCGGTTTTTTTAAATCAGCCTGCTACCCCAAACGCGATAAACATAGTACACCCATCTTCTTCAGACAAGCACACGCTGTGATGGATAGGGCACACGCACTTGAATATTTAAGGGGAAATTGTCGGCCTTAATTTCCCATTATTGGCGCTTAGTATGAGCGAGGGCTTCAGAGATTGCTTTGGGCTGGGCTTTTATGGTTGATTAAACGGTTGAGGGGTTTGCTCCGGTACCATGTTCCGGCCTCCGGGCGGAAGCGCGTTTTAAATATTAACAGCAGGTGAATAATATGATTGGTTCTACGATAAAAAAACGACGATTCTCAATGTGCAGCTCCATAGCCGTACTCTCTTTGGTGGCCGCTGTCCCGCTGCGGGCGCAGGAAGTCCGCAGCCCGGATGGTTCAATTGCGGTTAACTTTAAACTGGATGAGGGCAAACCCTTCTACGAAGTGTCGCTCAATGGAAAGACCGTACTCGAAAAGTCACCGCTCGGGATGGAAACCAGTATCGGTAGCTTTGCCTCGAGTATGAAACTCAACGGTTTTGAAAACAGTAAGATCGATGAGCATTACACGCTGCCGCACGGAAAGGTGAGCGAGGTGCATTATCAGGCCAACGAGATGATTGTTCGGCTGACGAATGAGAAAAACGATACGCTGGAAACAATCTTCCGCGTGAGCAACCGCGATGTTGCGCTTTCGTATCGGGTGGCCTCGCGCAATCAATACCGCATGGAGATTCGTCGGGAGCTGACCGGATTCAATTTCCCAGAAGAAGCCACGGCGTTTGTGACGCAGCAGGTTTCTTGGGGCGGCGGTTTTGCCAAAACCAAACCGAGTTATGAAGAGGGCTATATGATGGACGTGCCGGTCGGCACCAAGTCGCGCCCGGGCTTAGGCTTTACGTTCCCGGCGCTGTTCCGTCTGGGCGATGACGGCTGGGCGCTCGTTTCTGAAACCGGCGTTTCCGGCAACTATGCCGGTAGCCGACTCGGCGACCCGGACGTAGATGGGCTTTATCCAATTGCTTTCCCCGAGCCTGAAGAAAATGCAGGTATCGGTGCTGCAACGGTATTCACCTCGCTGCCGATGCAGACGCCATGGCGCACGATTACGGTCGGCAAAACGCTGGCGCCGATTGTGGAGTCCACAGTGGCAACCGATGTGGTGGAGCCGCTCTATGAACCTTCGATCGACTATAAGCCGGGCCGTTCCACCTGGAGCTGGATTCTCTGGCAGGATGCGAGCATGAACGAGAAGGATCAGCGCACCTACATCGATCTCGCTGCGGACATGGGCTATGAATATATCCTGATCGACGCGCTTTGGGATGCCAATATCGGCCGCGAAAAGATGGCTGAAATGGTGAAATATGCGTCTTCAAAGGATGTTGGTGTGTTGCTTTGGTACAACTCGAACGGATACTGGAACGATGCCCCGCAGTCGCCCCGCAACTGTCTCGACAGCGCACCGGCGCGTCAGAAAGAGATGGCGTGGATGCAGTCGATCGGGGTAAAGGGCATGAAGGTGGACTTTTTCGGCGGCGATAAACAGGTGACCATGCAGTTGTATGAAGACATTCTGACCGATGCCAACAACTATGGACTCTGCTTAAACTTTCATGGAGCCACGCTGCCGCGCGGCTGGGAGCGGATGTATCCCAACCACATGACGAGCGAAGCGGTAACCGCTTCGGAAAATCTGGTCTTCTCGCAGGGTTTTGCCGATGGCGAAGCGAACAACAGCACC
>JAFGWS010000154.1 GCA_016937035.1 Pontiellaceae bacterium | reverse complement strand
TCCAACGATCTGCGAAACCAACAACACCCGCCCTATGTTGATTCTGTTCAATGCGAGCGGAAATGCGGCACGATACCTTAAACAGTTTGTGGATGCTGCCGAAATTCACGGCATTGTTACGGTCGCCTGTGCTGAATTTTATAATACCAAGAACGACGAAGGAGATCCGGAGATGCTGCGGCGCTTTAAGGAGCTTCTCCCCATCATAGAAGCAAACGTTCCGCATGACCCCAAACGGATGTTTATGGGCGGAAATTCCGGCGGAGCGATGCGAGCATACAACTATTCAGCACAGATCGATCAACCGTGGGCAGGCATCTATGCCAACGGCGGATGGCTTGGGGGATACGATTATTATGACTGGGACTATCCTTCCGGGATGCGCATTGCCATGATCAACGGAAACAATGACACAGCAGCAAACAACTGGCTCGAAAGCGATGGTAAAGTTTTATCTGAAAAAGGGAACAAGGTCGGACTGTTCTCCTTTGAAGGAGGCCATCAGCCGGCCCCCGCAACAAGCCGCTCCAAAGCGTTAGGCTGGCTGATCAACGAAGGCGGAGCTACGGATTAGAGATCCAGAAAGTTCTGAAGCAGCTTCTTTCCTTCGCGCGTCAGGATCGATTCCGGATGGAACTGCACGCCATGCACCGGATGTTCTTTGTGCTGAACGCCCATAATCTCGCCTTCGGCGGTCCAGGCGGTAATTTCCAGACAGTCCGGCAGTGAATCGCGCTCGATAATGAGCGAGTGGTAGCGCGTAGCATCGAACGGACTCGGCAGCCCTTTAAAGACGCTCTTGCCTTCATGAATCATGGGCGATGTCTTTCCATGCATGAGTCGATCCGCTCGCACAACGTTACCGCCGTAGACTTCGCCGATCGACTGATGCCCCAAACAAACGCCAAGCAGCGGAAGACGTGGACCGAATTCACGGATAATATCGCAGGAAACGCCCGCTTCTTTCGGCGTGCAGGGGCCCGGACTGACGAGCACCTTTTCCGGATTCAGCGCGACGGCCTCTTCGACCGTAATTTTATCATTCCGGAATACCTGCATCTCAGCACCCAGTTCACCCAGATACTGCACGAGGTTAAACGTAAACGAATCGTAGTTATCGATCACCAAAATCATTTTTAATCCTTTTCTCACTCAAAGCCGCGAAGCGCGCAAAGTTATAACTTATTCACTACTCTGCTGATACCATCCTTAATCAGATTCTCTCCAAAGTTAATCAGTAAACCCAGTTTCATGTCTGCTAAACGCAAATAGGTGAGCAATTGCTTTTTATATACGGGTCTCACTTCCTCAACCGATTTCAATTCTATGATGACAATGTCATTCACGATTAAATCCGCTCGGAAAGCCTCCTCAAAATTTCTTCCGCAATACTCTATCTCAATCGGAACCTGCCGCCGCACAGAAAAGCCTCTTCGGCTCAATTCATCGGCCAACAATAGTTCATATACACTTTCCAGCAGCCCAGGACCCAACTTCGAATGAATAGCATAGGCAGAGTCAACCACCTCTTTTGCTATATCGTTTTCCGTCATCTTAGCGACCTTTGCGACTTTGCGTGATTAATCTCTATTTGTTCGGGCTTCGTAGTAGTGCTTTGCGAGCGCAAGCGCTTTCATCATACCGCGCGCTTTGTTCTGCGTTTCTTCATATTCCGAGAGCGGAACGGAGTCGGCGACGATGCCCGCGCCGGCCTGAACGTAGGCCTTGCCCTTATCCAAAATCACGGTGCGGATCGTGATGCAGGAATCAAAATTCCCATTATAGTTAAAATAACCGACCGCTCCGGCATAAGGCCCGCGCTTGCTTTTTTCCAGCTCAGCAATAATTTCCATCGCCCGAATCTTTGGTGCTCCGCTCACGGTGCCCGCAGGGAAGGTTACGCGCATCACATCATATTCATCGTGATCGTCCGACAGCGTGCCCGTTACATCCGAAACAATGTGCATCACGTGGCTGTAGCGCTCGATCACCATGAGATCTTCGACGCTTACGCTGTTAAAATCGCATACGCGGCCGATATCGTTGCGGCCCAGATCCACCAGCATAATATGCTCCGCCCGCTCCTTCGGATCGGCGAGCAGGTCGCGCTCAAACCGCTGATCCTCTTCGACACTCTTTCCGCGCGGCCGCGTTCCGGCAATCGGGCGCACCTCCACGCGTTTATCTTCGCAGCGTACGTGAATTTCAGGCGAAGTCCCCACCATGGCGCTTTCGCCCATGTCCAAACAGAACATATACGGCGAGGGATTAATCGCGCGCAGCGCCCGATAAACATCCAGCGAATCCGCTTCGTTATCGACCTCAAAGCGCTGCGAGAGCACCACCTGAATCACATCGCCGGAGCGTATATATTCCTTCCCCTGCTCGACCATCGACATATATTCTTCCTTCGTCGTGTTCGATCGGGGAACCAGCGGCTCCACCTCGTCGTGCGAGTCTATCAGCACGCGTTCAACCGGTGCCTTCAGCGCCTCGCACAATTCATCAATCTGCGCCAGTGCTTGGTCGTACGCCGCATCTGGATCGCCGTTAATATGCGCGTTGGCCACAATCTTCAAGCGATGATTCACCCGGTCAAAGATAATCAGACCGTCCGTCACCATGAAAACCATATCAGGATTACCGATTTCATCGTTGGCAATCACCGGAACCCGCGGCTCAAACTGAGAAACCATATCATAGCCAAGGAAGCCCACCGCCCCGCCGATAAAGCGCGGCAACGACGGATCGTCAACCACCGGTGAAAACTGTTCCATATGCTGTTTTAGCGCGTCCAGCGGATCGATATCGTCGATCACGACCGGCTCCTCGCCCACCGTGGAAATTTCCACCCGGCGGCCGTACGCCCGGATAATGGTGCGCGGGGTTCCGCCGATGAAGGAGTAACGCCCGATATTTTCGCCGCCCTCGACACTTTCAAGCAAATAGGTATGCGAAGCCTGATCGCGTTCGCGCAGATAGCTCCGTACGCGCTCATACGCAGAAACCGGCGTTTCCTGATCGGCCAGAATTTCCTTCCACACCGGCACCAGATTCCCCTGCTTCGCCTTCTCTAAAAATGTCTCTCTATCGGGTAAAACGGCCATATTTCATTCTCACGGTTAAAAGGCCCAAAGATTAGCCGTTT
>JAFGWS010000153.1 GCA_016937035.1 Pontiellaceae bacterium | reverse complement strand
TCCAACGATCTGCGAAACCAACAACACCCGCCCTATGTTGATTCTGTTCAATGCGAGCGGAAATGCGGCACGATACCTTAAACAGTTCGTGGATGCTGCCGAAATTCACGGCATTGTCACGGTCGCCTGTGCTGAGTTTTATAATACAAGAAATGACGAGAGAGATCCGGAGATGCTGCTGCGCTTTAAAGAGCTTCTTCCAATCCTCGAAGCAAAGGTTCCTCATGACCCTAAACGGATGTTTATGGGCGGAAATTCCGGAGGAGCGATGCGGGCATATAACTATTCAGCACAGATCGATCGGCCGTGGGCTGGTATTTATGCCAACGGCGGATGGCTCGGGGGATACGATTATTATGACTTGGACTACCCCTCTGGAATGCGCGTTGCCATGATTAACGGAAACAATGATAATGCCGCAAACAGTTGGCTCGAACGCGATGGTAAAGTTTTATCTAAAAAAGGGAACAAAGTAGGACTGTTTTCTTTTGAAGGAGGCCACCAGCCGGCCCCCGCAACAAGCCGTTCCAAAGCACTTGAGTGGCTAATCAACGAAGGTGGAATTTACGATTAAAGATCTATGCTCGGTCGGGCTGCAGGGAAAATGCGTATACCCGTCACTCAGTACGTACTACGCAATACGCAGTACGAATTACGTATTACGAATTACCCGTTACGCATTACGCATCACAAATCCAGAAAGTTCTGAAGCAGCTTTTTGCCTTCGAGCGTCAGGATCGATTCCGGATGGAACTGGACGCCGTGCACCGGATGTTCTTTGTGTTGAACACCCATAATCTCGCCTTCGGCGGTCCAGGCGGTAATTTCCAGACAGTCCGGCAGTGAATCGCGCTCGATGATGAGCGAGTGGTAGCGCGTGGCGTCGAACGGACTCGGCAACCCTTTAAAGACGCTCTTCCCTTCGTGGAGTATCGGCGATGTCTTTCCGTGCATGAGCCGATCCGCCCGCACAACCTTCCCTCCGTAGACTTCGCCGATGGACTGATGCCCCAAACAGACCCCAAAGAGCGGAAGACGCGGACCGAATTCACGGATAATATCGCAGGAAACGCCCGCCTCTTTCGGAGTGCACGGCCCCGGGCTGACGAGCACCTTTTCCGGATTCAGCGCCACGGCCTCTTCGACCGTAATCTTATCATTCCGGAACACCCGCATCTCAGCACCCAGTTCCCCCAGATACTGCACCAGGTTGAACGTAAACGAATCGTAGTTATCGATCACCAAAATCATAATGAAACCTGAAATTTGAAACCTGAAATTTGAAATGTATTAAACCTGACCATCTTTCTGAAGCCTCTAATTCCGCGTTCCAGTTTCCGGTTTCAAGTTTTCATCAGCTCTTGCCTCGGCATACTGACGAGCAAGAGCCAAAGCTTTCATCATACCGCGCGCTTTATTCTGCGTTTCTTCATATTCCGAGAGCGGGACGGAGTCGGCCACAATGCCCGCGCCGGCCTGAATGTAGGCCTTGCCCTTATCCAGAATCACGGTACGGATCGTGATGCAGGAGTCAACGTTCCCGTTATAGTTGAAGTAGCCGACCGCTCCGGCATAGGGCCCGCGCTTGCTTTTTTCCAGCTCGGCAATGATTTCCATCGCCCGGATCTTCGGCGCTCCGCTGACGGTACCGGCGGGGAACGTTACGCGCATCACATCGTATTCATCGCGATCATCTGAGAGATGACCGGTCACGTCGGAAACAATATGCATCACGTGGCTGTAGCGCTCAATGACCATCAGGTCATCGACGCTCACGCTGTTAAAATCGCACACGCGGCCGATATCGTTGCGGCCCAGATCCACCAGCATAATATGCTCCGCCCGCTCCTTCGGATCGGCGAGCAGTTCGCGCTCAAGCCGCTGATCCTCTTGAACATTCTTTCCGCGCGGTCGCGTGCCGGCAATCGGACGCACCTCCACGTGCTTATCTTCGCAGCGCACGTGAATTTCAGGCGAAGTGCCCACCATGGCGCTTTCGCCCATATCCAGACAGAACATATACGGCGAAGGATTAATCGCGCGCAGCGCCCGATACACGTCCAGCGAATCCGCCTCGTTATCGACCTCAAACCGCTGCGAGAGCACCACCTGAATCACATCGCCGGAACGAATGTATTCCTTCCCCTTCTCGACCATCGACATAAATTCTTCCTTCGTCGTGTTCGATCGGGGAATCAGCGGCTCCACCTCATCATGCGATTCAATCAGCACCCGCTCAACCGGAGTCTTCAACGCCTCGCACAATTCATCAATCTGCGCCAGCGCCTGATCGTACGCCGCATCCGGATCGCCGTTAATATGTGCATTCGCCACAATCTTCAGGCGATGATTCACGCGGTCAAAAATAATCAGCCCATCGGTCACCATAAAGACCATATCGGGATTGCCGATTTCATCATTGGGAATCACCGGAACCCGCGGTTCAAACTGAGAAACCATGTCATAGCCGATAAAGCCCACCGCCCCGCCGATAAAGCGCGGCAGCGACGGATCGTCGACCACCGGAGAAAACTGCGCCATATGCTTTTTCAGCGCATCCAGCGGATCGAGATCGTCGATCACCTGCAGCGCTTCGCCCACGGTGGAAATTTCCACCCGTCGTCCATACGCCCGGATAATGGTGCGCGGGGTTCCGCCAATGAAGGAGTAGCGCCCGATATTTTCGCCGCCCTCAACACTTTCCAGCAAATAGGTGTGCGAAGCCTGATCGCGTTCACGAAGATAACTCCGCACCCGCTCATACGCCGAAACCGGCGTTTCCTGATCGGCCAGAATTTCCTTCCAAACCGGCACCAGATTCCCCAGCTTCGCCTTCTCTAAAAATGTCTCTCTATCGGGTAAAACGGCCATATTTCATTCTCACGGTTAAAAGGCCCAAAGATTAGCCGTTT
>JAFGWS010000152.1 GCA_016937035.1 Pontiellaceae bacterium | reverse complement strand
TGCGATTCGGTCGGGTACGACGTGTAGCGCGGCCCCGGCTGAATGTATCGATAGAGCAGATCCAGACTGACGGCAATCCTTGACATGGTGCTAGTGATGCCAAAAACAACGCCTGCGGGCAATGCATGATGTGTATAAAGTTTTGAGGGCTTTACGCTGTTTTGATCGCGTCGGCGCATTTCTGCGGTTTGGAATTTTAAATTATCCGCCCGGCGTGTTAGGTTCCATTTCTCTTTTGAAAGCGCGGATATGAATATTGATCAGGTATATAAACAGGTGGTTGAAAAAATTCTCCGGGAGGGGAAGAAGAAAACGAATCGGACCGCCACGGATACGATTTCGGTCAGTGGCTGCATGATTGATTATGATATGGCCAACGGCTTTCCGCTGCTGACGACCAAAAAAATGGCGTGGAAGACGCTCCGGGTTGAATTAGAGGGATTCATTAAAGGGGTGACGGATAAGGCTTGGTTTCAGGAGCGCGGCTGTAAAATCTGGAACGAGTGGTGCACGCCGAAAAAAGTGCCTTACGGTCACGATGAGGCGACCTATAAAGCGATGGCGGAGGAAAAAGACCTCGGCCCGATCTATGGGTTCCAGTGGCGAAACTTTAACGGCCGGTATGAGTTCGGTAGCGAAAATTTTACCGGCGGCGTTGATCAGCTGGCCCGTGCGATTGAGACGCTTAAGACCAATCCGGACAGCCGCCGGATGCTGGTGAATGCCTGGAATCCGCAGCAGCTCGATCAGATGGCGCTGGTTCCCTGCCACTATTCCTATCAGCTGCTTTGCAACGACGGGGTGGTGGACCTGCTCTGGAATCAGCGCTCGTGCGATATTTTTCTCGGCATTCCTTTCAATATTGCTTCGTACGCTTTGCTGTTGGAGCTCATCGCGAAGGAGTGCGGTCTGAAAGCCGGCAAGCTGATTGGCTTTCTCGGTGATGCCCATATTTATACGAATCATCTGGCGCAGCTCGATGAGCAGATGAAGCGCGAACCCTATGCTCCGCCGACGTTGAAGCTCGAAGGATATAATTCTATTTTTGAGTGGGAGTGGAGTGACGCCGTGTTGGAGGGTTACGAATGTCATCCCTCCATCAAAGGCGAGGTCGCTGTATAAATAATCCACAGATTACTCAGATTTTCAGGATTAGAGTCTGTGGCAATCTGCGCAATCTGTGGACAAGAAAACAGGAGTGCGGAGAGATAAAATGATTGCGATTGTTGCTCGGTCAGAAAACGGGGTTATTGGGTTGGATGGCGGCCTGCCGTGGCGCTGCAAAGGCGATCTCCAGTTTTTCAAACGCACCACGATGGATCGTAAGATTGTGGTGGGTCGGACCACCTTTGAGGGGCTTCCCCCGCTGAAGGGGCGCGAAATTTTTGTGCTGACCCGAAATCCGGATGTTCGCTTTGATGGAGCCACCGCTGTTTCCAATCCTGCTGATGTTCCGCCTGATGCGATCATCTGCGGCGGCGCGGCGATTTATGATCTGATGATTCCTCGGTGTGATCAACTGCTGTTGACCACCATAAAAAAAGAGGTCGAGGGCGATACCTTCTTTAACCCCCGGTGGCTGGACGGTTTTGGGCTGGAAGAAGTCATCGAAGAGACCGAGGAATATTCGATCGTCTCCTATAGAAGAACCGCCTGATTTGCATGCTGGACGAGCGTTTAGTTCGTTTGTCGGCAAGCGAGACGCGTGCGCCACGTTTTATATTACAGGGCGGTTTTGTAATTTAATTGGAACAGGCATCATGCCTGTTTTTTTCATCATTCATTCAGTCATTCCGCCAGAACCCATTGCGTAAGCAATCGGTATCCTGCGCTTGTTGTTCATCTTTGGCAAACATCGGAGTTGACATATGTGATCAGAAACGCATCATTGTGCATCATTAATAGGTGATGCGTTATGACTACATTTAGAGGAACAGGAATTAAAAATCTAAAGCTGCGCGGCGATGTATATTACTGGCGCCAGAAGATAGGCGATGTTCAGTTTTCGGAATCGCTGCAGACGAAGGATTTTGAAGAAGCCCAAAAGCGGATGGCGGAAAAGGTTGAAGCCGCGAAAGAGGGGTTGATTTTGAAGGAGAACAATATGAATAAACAGCAGGACGTCAGTTCAGAGTTCATTGATTACTGGCCGCAGCTCAAGGTGCTCGACTGCACCATCCGTGACGGCGGGCTGATGAATAACCATAAATTCAGTGACGAGTTTGTACGCAGTGTTCATCGTTCGCTGGTTGCTGCAGGGGTCGATTATATGGAAATCGGCTATAAGGCAGACAAGGGCATGTTCAGTGCAGATGAGTATGGGGTGTGGAAAATGTGCGACGAGGACGACCTGAAACGGTTTTTCGGCGACGAAGATCCGCGCATCAAGATTGCCGTGATGGCCGACGTTGGCCGAACAAATCACAGCGATATTGTTCCGAAGGAGCAGAGCCTGATCGATTTGGTGCGTGTTGCCTGTTACATCCATCAGATTCCGGCTGCGCTCGACATGGTCCGCGACGCCAAGGAAAAGGGATACGAAACTTCCGTCAACCTGATGGCGATTTCCGCGGTCCCGGAATATGAGCTGAACAAAGGGCTTGAACTGATCGGGAAGTGTGCGGAGGCGGATATGCTGTATCTCGTCGACAGTTTCGGGTCGCTCTACTACGAACAAATCGAGGATCTGATGCGCCGCTATAAAGAGGCCATGCAGCACGGTCAGCAGATTGGTATACACGCTCACAACAATCAACAGATGGCCTATGTAAACACGATCTGCAGTGCGATTAACGGCGCGACCATGCTCGATTCCACGATTGACGGACTCGGCCGTGGTGCCGGCAACTGCCCGACCGAGCTGCTGCTTGGTTTCCTGCGCAACCCGAAATTCCATCAGCGTCCGATCATTGATGCGGTTGAAAAGCTGATGCTGCCGCTGCGCGAGCAGATCGACTGGGGCTACAGCATTCCTTACATGATTACCGGCCAGATGAACGAGCATCCGCGCTCGGCGATCAAGCTGCGTGAGAGTGATAAGAAGAACGATCTGGTGGCCTTCTACGACGAAATCGCCGCGCTGTAAGGCGTTGGTCAGTGTTAAGTGTTAAGTTGGTCAGAATGAGCGGATGAATAGTCATCCGGTTGAGCTGATTCTTCAGACAAACACGATAATCTACAGCAGAAAAAAAGCCTCCGCGATGCGGAGGCTTTTTTGCGATGAAGTCGGAGTGACTATTCGGCTTTCATCGGCGTCAATTTTTTGTCAGCACGCCAAATGCGGTAGCGGACTTCGACGCCCTCGGGAACGTAGACAACGACCGGCAGTTTGCTGTTATAACGGATGAGGTAAGGCTCGCCGCCGAGGGTAATGAAGCGGTCAACCTTCGGGGCATTGGGATCGGGCATCATGAGGGTGCCCGCCATCGCACCCAGCTTTTTGACTTCATATTTGGGATAGCCCCAGCCTTCAACGGTGTTTTCCTCAATTCTTCCGCTGAAGAAATAGCGGTTTTCAGCGTCGGTGTTGACGATTTTTCCGACCTGAAGTTCAACTTTAAACAGCGCCTCATCTGCCTCTTCAGGAAGTTGAACGACATAGCGAACCATGCCTTCTTCTGCGGCAGGGTAGGCTTTCATATTGTCAACCTGCGCCTGGGCAGATAACAGCGATACGCTCAGCAGCGCGGCAGCGATCCAGAATTTTTTGATCATTAAACGTCTCCTTGATTATAGGGTTTAACAGGCTGTTACGCGGAAATTCGATTACCAGATGACAACAAGCGAGGTTATTTATTGCCTATTCAAACCAGCAGCGCGCAATTCGTTCGACGTACGGCAGTTCGGCCAATCGGTGGAGAATCTCCATATAGTTGGGCTGATGGGTTTCTCCAATGCAGAGGCATTGATCCGCCGTGGCACCGATCCTTCCGCGCGATGTAGAGATCTGAATGGAGGGATCGATGGCGAGAACCTCGGCCCGACACGCTGCTGTGTCCGGAATCGCAAATTCATACGCCAAAGAGACCTTGCCGTCCGGTGGTCCGATAAGGCCGTCGGCATCCAAGGCGCTGAGGTCGAATTCAATTTTTGCGAAGACCTCCGGGCTCGGTGCGCTGGTGCGGAGCGGCGTGCAGGCAAAGAGCGCGGTTAGAACGGGGGTCAGCAATAGGGCAGGTATCAATTTCATCACATCATCGCTGTTTTTGAGGAAAGGTATCGGTTGAAAAGTTGGATGCCAAGCCTTCTGAGT
This sequence comes from Pontiellaceae bacterium, assembly GCA_016937035.1. The sequence continues at coordinate 263 of JAFGWS010000152.1, read as the reverse complement.
TTTGATGTGTGGAGTAATATTACGTAGACGGAGCATCCTTGCTCCGTTGTGCATGCTGAGATTGTTCATTGACTGAGACAACGGACTAGGGATGCTCCGTCCACATTTCCGGAAATCCGTTGCTTTCCCCGCATAGGATAGCTGAAGTGGTACCGGATACGTTTAAATAATGAAGTGCCGCTTCGCCGCACGAATGGCTTGAGCCGATTTGCTCCAGGCTGTATACAGAGCGCTCACTTTTGCACTCGGAGAAGGAATTATGA
>JAFGWS010000026.1 GCA_016937035.1 Pontiellaceae bacterium | reverse complement strand
TCTGATCGTCTTGACGATGGATACCAATGTTTCCGATATCACCGGCTTTGTGAACGTCGGATTGAATAATTTGAATCAACCGACGCGGGTTCCGACGCTGGACCGCCGTTCCATCAGCAGCCGACTGATTGTGGTGGATGGAAAAATGTTTATCGCCGGACTGATGAAGACCAGTCAACAGGTTGAACGGCGGCGGGGTATCCCGATTCTGGGCGAACTCCCGTTGTTGAAATATATTTTTTCAAGCACCAGTACAGAGACGGTTGAGAAGGAACTCGTCTTTCTGGTGAAAGCGCAGATTCTCACTCCTTATAAAAATGTCTTTGACGATGTCGAGGAGGAGGCAGAATGAGAATGCGCGGTATCATCATTGGATTAAGTATATTCGCGGCGACTTTCGCGATGGCCGCGGACGAAGCGGTCCCTCCGCCCGCAGAAGAATCCACCACTACGAATGAGGTGGAGGAAACGGTATTGCCGGACCGTTTGCGATATCAGGATAAGATGGATTGGCACATGGTGGCCATTGAGGCGCTGGTGATTGAGGTGGACGAAGAGCGCGCCCGCCAGCTGGGCTTCAACTACGGGCTCTCCACACTGGATTCAAACGGTGGTAATTCTTCGAGTGTCCTGGACGGGGGCAATGTCGGCCTGGGTTCGTCCGCATTTACTCCGGCTTCTGTTGCAACCCTGGCGGAGCAGTCCGACGGATCCACCAGTATCGGTTTTGCAAATCGCATGCCGGGACTGGGGATCAGTCTCGCCGGAATGAATGTCGATGCTTCGGTGATTTCTGCGGAACTGCGTGCGTTGGTGGATCATGGTGAGGCCGTTATTCGTACGCGCCCTGTCGGCGTGGCGCTTAATAAAACCAAGGTTAAAATTGAGACGGTCGATGAGCTTCCTTATGTCGATATAAACAGTGGAGGCAATCTGAATATTCAGAAGAAAAAGGTTGGGGTGAAGTTGGAGGTTACCCCGTATATTGAGCTGGATTATCCCGGAGCCGTGACGCTCGATATATCCAACATTGAAGTCTCCTCCGGCTCGCGCTTTATGACGTTGCAGGACATTGATCGACCGGTCATTACGCTTTCTAAAACCCAGACTAAAGTCACATTGCGGGAGGGAGAAACCTTTGTAATCGGGGGGCTCAAAACGCGCCGAAAGACCGTTGAGGAAAAGAAAGTACCCATACTCGGTCATATTCCATTGATTAAATGGTTTTTTACCAGTCGGCATGAGGTTGTGCGCAATGTAGATATCCTTTTTTTTATTACGCCGAACATTCTTGACCCCGGAGAAAACTTTCTGCTCCCTTACGATTTTGAAAACAGAGAGTTTCTTGGCGCTGAATCTGCTTTGGGAAAAGAGTAGATCTCGTCGGAGAAGTACTCCGGGGAAGAAAAGAGTTGAGGGGGACAGGGGAATGAAATCAAAAAATGACCGCTCGGTTTCTGTGGTATCAGTCATCGTCATGACCGCTTTGTGCTCTGCATTTTATTTTCTGGGTATGTGGCACGGCGTGGTCAGAACGGAAAACGATACAGAAAATCTTTTTCAGCCTGTATATTTCGAAAAGTCGGAACCAGAAGAGGCGACCAAGGATTCCAATGCGCAAGGGTTGGTTGCAGATATTGAAGCACTGACGCTACTTGAGCGTATGGAAGCGGAGTCTGCACAGAAAGAGCGGCTCATGCGCAACATTTCCCAAAGCCTCGAAAGCCCCGGTATGAGTCAGGCGATTATGCGGGATCAGCGTATTTTGGTTTCAAATAAGTTCAACGATCTGATTGAAGCCTATGATTTAAATCCAGCGGAGACGGAATATTTTCTCGACCTTCTGACCGCGCGCAGAATGCTGCAGGAGGACCTGAAAATTCGGCTCATGACCGGAATGTTGACCGAAGATGAACGGGGTCTTTTGCTGCAGGAGATCACCGCAGAAACCGATGCGCTCGACGCAGAGATTGACTGGTTCCTGAATAACGATCTGGATAGTCAATATTTTCGATACTACGAAAGGACCGGGCACGAGCGCCTCTTTGTCGATTCCATAAACAAAAAACTGCAGCAGTCCGATGCCGCACTTGACGAGGGGGTTAAGGAGCAGTTGGTTTCGATGCTTTATAACGAGATTACAACATATCAGCCATTTACGGTTGATTTTGAGAAGGACGGCCTGCCCGTCTTTTCTGAATATACACCGGAAAAAATCGACATCTTTTTAAACGAAATGCAGGGATTGAGAGCTCCGATTTCAATGAGGGCTGCACAGATACTTCCTCCAGAGCAAGCCCAACTTCTCTCCGGGGCGTTTGATGAGTATGTCAGTTATTATGAGCAGGAGCTGCGTACGGTGCAGCAGTTGTTTAATCCGATGCAGTAACCGCTTGGATCCGAGATAACTGTTTTGATGATATGGAGATGACGGAGCAATGTGGCAAACTATCGGGCCTGTGACGACATATGGCATTCTGTATAACCTGAGCTTCGTGATTCATGCTGTTGTCGGTTTGTGTGTTGCGCCCAGATTAAATCTACGGCGGCGGTGGGCGGTTGCTTTAACTGGTCTTTATGTGCTTGGGATGCTTCCTGGTGCAAAGTTTCTTTATAATTGGCGAACCGTCGGCTTTGATCCTTTTGTTGTTTTTGATGTTGATGCATACATTCAAGGCGGGTTGTGGGGAGGGATGCTGGTATATTTGTTTCTGGTTATTCTGTTGGCCGGATTTGCCGCTGGACATCGTCGAGAATTGCTGGACTTGTCCGTAATAACTATTTCACCCTCGTGGGCCATTGCCAAAACGGGGTGCTTTCTCAACGGCTGCTGCTACGGGAGACCCTGTAGTCTGCCTTGGGGGGTAACTTTCCCCGAAACGTGTACTGCGGCTCCGACCGGAGAGGCGCTTCATCCGACGCAGGTTTACGAAATCATTCTTGTGCTTGTTCTATGGTGGTTGTTGCTCCGACTGAACAATGAGCGTTGGCGAGGGCTATTGCTGTTTTGGTTTATTTTTGTTTACGGCTTAGGTCGTGCAGGAATAGATCTGTTTCGGGGTGACGGGAAGCTGTCTACTTATGTTGGTCCTCTTACACTTACACAGCTTGTCTGTCTATTGTCCGCCGCAACTGCCGTCCTTATTCTTTTGAGGGCCAGAAATTCTTGGTCTTAAAAGAATTGCGCCCGATCAACGGATCGGGCGCGAGTTGCAGTTTACCAGTTTTCCGCGAGCACTTCAAAGTGCGCCTGCGGGTGTGCACATGCGGGGCACATATTGGGCGCTTCTTCCGCTTCGTGGATGTAGCCGCAGTTACGGCAGCGCCAAACCACTTTCCCGTCTTTTTTGAATACCTTGCCTGCATTCAGGTTGTTCAGCAGATCCCGGTAACGCTTTTCGTGCTGCTTCTCAGCAATGCTGATTTTTTCCCAAACGGTCGCGATGGCGGAAAAACCTTCTTCACGCGCTTTTTCAGCGAAGGCCGGGTACATGTCGGACCACTCTTCGTGCTCGCCGTTCGCGGCTGCTTCAAGGTTTTCCGCAGTGGTTCCAATGACGCCTGCGGGGAATGTTGCGGTAATTTCCACTTCGCCGCCTTCGAGGAATTTAAAGAAGCGCTTGGCATGCTCCTTTTCCTGATCAGCCGTTTCTGCAAAGATATCGGAAATTTGGACAAGACCCTCTTTTTTCGCTGCGCTTGAAAAATAGGTGTAGCGCATGCGCGCCTGCGATTCGCCTGCGAAGGATTTCAGCAGGTTTTTTTCGGTTTCGGTTCCTTTGATACTCGGCATTTTATGCTCCTTGTTTTAATCGGTTTTTGAAAAAACGAACGTCCAGAGCATACAAAAATCTTTAGAAATCAAAAGCCGGAAGATAACCAGGGTGCAACATTAGACCCGATCTAAAAACAGTCGGTGATCGCGTTTGCGCGATCACTTTTTCCAGAAGCCGGGTTCCCAGATCCAGACGAGATCCTTCTTAACAACTTTGTCGTCCGAGTTGTACCCGATCCCGCTGTTGATGTCGGAGATTGATGGATCGGAGCTGATCGTTCGGCTGACGCATCCCGTCAGTAGAAGGCTGAGTGTACCAAGCAGCATGATGGTCGTTTTCATGTTTAGATCCCCTGTGGGTTAACGACCGCCCCGATGCGGGGCGGTCAATTGATCAATTGTCTAGTGAGGAACCTCGACCTTATCTCCTTTTTCCTGGCCGATGTCGGCAAGGAGTTCTCCAAACCAAGGTGCATCAATGTCGAACGGTTTCCCCCCGGCGATCCGCGGAAATTCGCAGGCGCGCAGTTCGTCGTTCTGATCTTCATCGTGCCCAACAACCCCGCCGATCCCTGCGATGGCGGATTCCACGGCAACGTCGCAGCATTCCTTGATGAGCTTGAGATCTGCTTCGTTAGAGGCAGCCGCGCGGGCAAAGTAGCCGGACTTCTGGATGAGTACCTTCTCGGCCTCCAGCAGCTTGGCAAATTGTTTTCCGAACCAGGCTCCGGGGTTTACAGCGTCGAGCTTAACGTGGCCGAAGGCATCGCGCGGAACGGTTTCGCCGGCAGCTTCCATCTCTTTAATGATCGATTCCACGCCGGCACCTTCAGAGATGAAGATGTTTACGTTGTCGACTTCATCCATCACCTTTTTCAGGCGCTCCGCTTCAGCGGCAATATTGATTTTCATTTCGGGGATGAAGACGGCGTGAACATCCTTACGTTCTTTCGAGAGGCCGATATGCGGAAGGAAATCGAGTTCTTCCAGGTTTTCATGATACACCTTGGCGGTGTAGGCGGTAAGCCATCCGCAGTTTCGGCCCATGACTTCGTGGATGATCAGCATGCGCGGATTGGCATTATGCTCAGCCACGACGTTTGCGAAATATTTGGCACCTTCTTCGGCGGCTGTCCATGCGCCGAGGCTCTGTTTGATCGGAAAGACGTCGTTGTCGATCGTCTTCGGCAGGCCGACCACAATCAGACTGTAGTCATTTTCGGCCAAATAGGCCGCGAGGTCGGCGGCGGTGGTGTTGGTATCGTCACCGCCAATGGTGTGGAGCACATCCACGCCGTCTTTGACGAGCTGATTGGCCGCGACTTCCAACGGATTTTCGCCTTCCTTAACGAGGCCGCGTTTTTCGCAGTCTTTTACGTTGGTGAGTTTAACGCGGCTGTTGCCGATCGGGCTTCCGCCGTGTTTATAGAGAACCGCTGCATTTTTGCGGATTTCGTCGGTCACGGCAATCGATTCGCCCTTCAGCAAACCTTTGTAGCCGCCGACATAAGCAATGATTTCGGTCTCCGGTGAAACTTCGGTATAGCGCTCGATGAGTCGACCGACTGCGGTGGAGAGGCACGGAGCCAGACCGCCGGCGGTGAGCAGAGCCACTTTCTTTACAGCCATTATACTTCCTTTCGGTTTAAGGGGTTGGAAATGAAGGGCAGATAATGGGAGCCCGGGCGCAAAACGCAAGCGGGAAACGCCGGAATATTGCGCTTAACTCCGCTTTGGGTATCACGGGTTTCGTCGGTCGGTGCGGAAATAATAATGCGGTGATCCGTTGTCCTTTTGCCTAGCAATTTGCTAACACAATGCTAACAATCCGCCTGCTGTTTTTTATCGAAGTCAGATTGTGGGTTGGCGTCGAAGATTGGCGATCAGATGCAAGGTTCTTTTGACAGGGTGCTTTTCTGAATCAACGCGGTTTCTTTTCACCCCGAAGGGTTCGATCCATAGGGAAACAATTTGATAGATGAACGAATGCGAATCAGCCTCGGCTGGGGGTAATTACAGATAGTATTCCAAATGAAAAGGTGTTCATAGTATGGAAATAACAACCGAACTGATTGTCGAGATGATCTCAAATGCTCTAGGCGGGCTCTGTCTATTCCTTCTCGGAATGAAATATCTGTCTGATGGAATTCAGGCCGTGGCAGGCGATAAAATGCGCAAGATGATCGCGGTGGTTACGGATAATCGTTTTGCAGCGTGCGGAACGGGATTGGTTGTCACAACGATCATTCAATCAAGTTCTGTTACAACCGTAATGTTAATCGGGCTCGTCAATGCGGGCATTATGACCCTTCAACAATCAATCGGCGTCATTCTTGGCGCAGACATCGGTACGACGGTTACCGCGTGGATTGTGGCGGTTAAAATTACGAAGTACGGCCTCATAATAACCGCCATATCCGGTTTTTTCTACCTTTTCAGCCGGAATGAACGCAACCGGTTTATTGCCATGTTGATCATGGGATTGGGGCTGGTTTTTTTCGGGCTGTTTCTCATGGAACATGGGGTTGCTCCGATTCGGGACCATGAGGGATTCAAAAACCTCTTTTCTATTTTTTCGCCGGATTCATATTGGGGTGTAATCAAATGTGTTCTGGTAGGTGCTTTTGTAACCGGGGCTGTTCAGTCTTCTTCTGCAACCATCGCAATAACGATCACGTTGGCGCGTGCGGGGGTAATTGATTTCGACACCTCGGTGGCCCTTGTTCTTGGCCAGAATATAGGCACAACCATTACCGCATTTTTAGCGTCAATTGGCACTTCAATCCAGGCACGCAGGGTCGCTTATGCCCATATTGCAATCAAAATTATCGCTGTTGTCCTGACCGTTCCCCTTTTCTTCATGTATTTAAAACTACTGGGCGTAATCATCCATCCTAATGCAGATATCGCAACCCGAATCGCCCTTTCGCACACCATTTTCAACGTCTTGCTGGTCCTTGTATTCATCCCGTTCATTCAGTATTTAAAACGATTTTTGGAATATGCATTTGTGGATAAAGAGCCCAGCAAGGCACGGGCCCTTATCAAACTAGATAAGCGTTTGGTCGAGACGCCTGTTATTGCTATTGAGCAATCCCGCCGTGAGGTGATTCGCATGGGCGAAGTGGTCGGCTCAATGATGAACACCCTCAAGGAGATCGTTTCCGGTACGACGGAGAACAGAAAAGAAAAAATTGAAACCCTGTTCAATCAGGAAGAGTATCTGGACAGGATGCAGCAGGAGCTTGTGGTTTTCCTGACTGCGCTGCTCTCTCAGGAACTGATCTCAAAAATCGCAAAGGAATCGCAGGAACAGATCAAAAGGGCCGACGAATACGAGTCGGCGAGTGATTATATCGTTGTGATTTTGAAACTATTACTTCGTCTTGAAAATGCCAAGATAACATTGGATGAGGAAGAAGTGAGGGACATTCTTGATTTGCACGACTCTGTTTACGAGTATTACAAGTTCATATTTAATGCATTTTGCGACGATAAGCCGGGTATTATTGTAGCGGCCCGATCCCGCGGAGAAGCCATTACGCACCAGTTCCGTCAAATGCGCTCCCGACATCTGGCGAAACTCTCGGGAAACCCCTTAGATCCACTCATTTGTACCGTATACCCCGACATTCTCAGCGGTTATCGGCGTATGAAGGAGCATCTCCTTACTTCTGCTGAAGCCGAAATGGATGATAAAGAGGAACTTTAATAACGGACTCCCAATTAAAGGATTCCTTGCCTTCGCGTGCGCGTCGCTCTATATTCGCGCCTCATTTTTACACAGTAGTAGTTTAAACCCAAAACAGGAGATATATCATGTCAGAAATTATTGACGTACTTGCACGGGAAATCCTCGACTCCCGCGGCAACCCAACCCTCGAAGTAGACATTACCCTCGATTCCGGTGCAACCGGCCGTGCGGCGGTTCCGTCTGGTGCTTCTACCGGGGTGAACGAAGCGCTCGAACTGCGCGACGGCGATAAGTCCCGCTATCTCGGTAAAGGCTGTGAAAAGGCCGTTGACAATGTAAACGACATTATCGCTCCGGCGATCATCGGCATGGACGCCATTGATCAGGTCGGTATCGACAATCTGATGCTCGAACTCGACGGCACCGAAACCAAATCCAAGCTCGGCGCCAATGCGATGCTCGGTGTTTCTCTGGCGGTGGCTCACGCTGCGGCGGACGAACTCGGTATTCCGCTCTTCCGCTACATCGGCGGTACCAACGCTAAGGCGCTGCCGGTTCCGATGATGAACATTATTAACGGCGGCTCGCACTCCGACGCTCCGATCGCCTTCCAGGAATTCATGATCCGTCCGGTCGGCGCTCCGTCCTTCAAAGAAGGTCTGCGTTGCGGTGCCGAAGTATTCCACGCGCTCAAAGCGATTATTAAGGGCAAAGGTCTTTCCACGGCGGTGGGTGACGAAGGCGGATTTGCTCCGAACTTTTCCGGCGGAACCGAAGAAGCGCTTGACTCCATTATGCAGGCGATTAAGAACGCCGGATACGAGCCGGGCAAAGATGTAACCATCGGCCTCGACTGCGCCTCCTCTGAATTCTACGAAGACGGCGTTTATAACTATGCCAAGTTCGAAGGCGAGTCCGGCGCGAAGCGTTCTTCCGAAGAGCAGGCCAAATATCTCGAAGAGCTGATCTCCAAATATCCAATCGACTCCATCGAAGACGGCATGAACGAAGAAGATTGGGAAGGCTGGAAGATTCTCACCGATCTGATCGGCGACCGCTGCCAGCTCGTCGGCGACGACCTGTTCGTGACCAACGTGAAGTTCCTCGCCCGCGGGATCAAGGAAGGCTGCGCCAACTCGATCCTCATTAAGGTGAACCAAATTGGTACGCTGACTGAAACGCTCGACGCGATTGAGATGGCTCACAAGGCCGGCTTCACCGCCGTCGTTTCGCATCGTTCCGGCGAAACGTCCGACACCACCATTGCGGATATCGCTGTGGCGACCAATGCCGGACAAATCAAGACCGGTTCGCTCAGCCGCTCCGATCGTATCGCCAAATACAACCAGCTGCTCCGTATTGAAGAAATGCTGGGAGAAGACAGTCGCTACGGCGATGCGTAATTAACGCACCTTCGTTAGTTCAAAAAAGGCGACCTGCGGGTCGCTTTTTTTGTTGGATCTGAATTCTGCGCACGCGTTCCGGGAATAAATGTTATGGCCATGGGCGGGGGTTATCCGTACTCTCTTTTGCAGGGTTATGCAGAGGTAAGAATTTGGTAAGGAGAATTGAGATGAATCGACATGAAAAGATAGATTATGTGGAGTTTTCGGCATCGGATATGGAGGCAACGAAATCGTTTTTTGAAAAGGCGTTCGGGTGGTCTTTTACCGATTACGGTCCCGGATATATGGATTGTCCAAATGGAGGGATCATGATGGGGTTCTTCAAGTCGGATCTCAAATCGACTCCCGCAACCGGCGGGGCGCTGGTTGCACTTTTCAGCAATGATTTGGAAGAGACTCTTGCTCGGGTTGAGCAGGCTGGCGGAAATGTGGTGAAGCCCATTTTTAGTTTTCCCGGCGGACGTCGATTCCAGTTTCTTGAACCCAGCGGGAATGAGTTCGCTATCTGGTCTGATGTCGGGGTGGCACCCTGTTACGGGCACTGAGTTCGTCTGATCCTTATGAAAAACAGAATATCCAGATTTGAATTGATGGCGCCGGCGGGGTCGTATGAGGCGTTGACCGCAGCGATCCGCGCAGGGGCGGACTCGGTTTACTTCGGAGTCGATAAACTCAACATGCGCTCGCGCGCAGCGAGTCCGTTTCACTTGGGCGATCTGCGACGGATTGTGCGGATCTGCCGCTGGTGCGGCGTGAAGGCTTATCTTGCGCTCAACGTGATTGTCTACGACGAGGAGCTCGACGCCATTTCTGAAATCTGTGCTGCCGCCAAGGCCGCGGGCGTGGATGCCGTCATTGCATCGGATATTGCGGTGATCGAGTGCGCGCGCTCAATGGAGCTGGAGGTGCATATTTCGGTGCAGGCGAATGTGGCGAATGTGGGTACTGTCCGTTTTTATGCGCGTTATGCCGATGTCATGGTGCTCGCGCGCGAACTCACGATGGAACAGATCGAGGTGATTGCTGCAGCGATTCGCGACGAGGAAATTCGGGGGCCCGGGGGCGAGTTGGTGCAGATCGAGTTGTTTGCACACGGCGCGCTCTGCGTTGCGGTTTCCGGCAAATGCTATATGAGCTTGGGCTGTTATAATCAGTCGGCCAATCGCGGAGCCTGTTTCCAGAACTGTCGGCGGGCGTATCGGCTGATCGATGTTGAGACGGGCGATGAACTGGAGGTGCAAAACCGCTATATAATGTCGCCGAAAGATTTGTGCACCATTCAGCATCTCGATCGACTCGCGGCGGCGGGCGTTACGGTTTTCAAACTCGAAGGGCGCGCCCGCACCGCGCAGTATGTGCGTACCGTCACGCATGCGTACCGCACGGCACTGGATGCCGTCGAGGCGGGAACCTATCGCCCGGAAGATTTTGATCCGCTCGAGGCCGGACTGGCCGAAGTGTTTAATCGCGGGTTTTGGGACGGCGGGTACTATCTCGGGAATAAAATGGGCGAGTGGGCGGCTTCCGGCCATTCACAGGCCACGCAGAAACGGATTCAGCTCGGCGTGGTTTCCAACTATTTCGGTAAGATCGGCGTGGTTGAATTTATGCTCTGGCAGCAGGAACTCCTGCCCGGCAGCGAAATCCTGATCGAAGGCCCCACCACCGGCGCGGTGCAGACGATTGCCGAAACCCTGCGCGTTGACGGACAACCCGCTGAGCGGGCGGTTAAAGGCGATAAAGTCACCTTCGCCCTCCCCAAAAAGGCCCGCCGACAGGATAAGGTCTTTCTGCTTGAGGCTGTTTGATTGCATTTTGTCAAATATGTGCAGTTGACGAAAGTCAGCG
>JAFGWS010000151.1 GCA_016937035.1 Pontiellaceae bacterium | reverse complement strand
GTACAACGAAGCTGATCAATCCTCGCTGGAGGGTCAGGTAGAGCAGTTGGAAAACGATGTGCGAAAAGCGCAGTCAAAAGGAATGCCCGCTCCACCCGGCGTTCGGGCTCATCTCGGGTTTCTTTACTATCAACTCGGGAAATACGATTTGGCGCGGGACGCGTTTATTGCAGAGAAAGAAACCTTCCCTGAATCGGCGATACTTATGGATCGGTTTATCGGAAAGCTGGAGGAAGCACCATGAAGCACGGATTATACATGGTTGGCTTTTCGATCTGCATTGCTCTGCTGTGTGGGTGTGCGGCGCCGAGAGATTACACGCAGTATTGCGAACATTTCCCCAAATCAATTCTGGTCATACCTCCGCTCAATGAGAGCACGGATATCAGAGCCACTTACTCGGTCCTTTCAACGCTGACCCGGCCTCTGGCGGAGCGGGGATATTATGTCTTTCCCGTTGCCGTGGTGGATCAGTTTCTTCAGGAGAACGGATTGCCGACGCCCGGTGAAATGCATCAGATTCCCCTCGATAAGGTTGACAGCATTATCGGTGCGGATGCGGTCCTCTATGTCACGATTAATGGTTACGGAACAAAGTATATCGTCGTTGACAGCTCCACTCAGGTCAGCCTGACCGCTCGATTGGTGGATGTGAAAACCGGCATCCAATTATGGGAAGGCCATGCGGCCTATGCCGAGAGTTCGTCGGGTGGAGGGAATAATATTATTGCGGCCATGATTGCGGCTGCATTGAATCAAGTTGTCGCAGACACAACGGATCAGGCTCACAGCGCTGCAAAAGAGACGAGCGCTCAACTGATTTCGCGATCTGGGCATCCTTTGCTGAATGGTCCCTACCACCCTGAATTTAAAGAAGACTGGCAGTAGTTTATTTGCGTGACAGCGCAAACCCCTCGGCGAGCTTCATGCCGTCGAGGGCGGAGCTGACGATGCCTCCGGCGTAACCTGCGCCTTCGCCGCAGGGGTAGAGGCCGCGCACGCCAATCGATTGCCCGTCGTCGTTGTTGCGCAGGATACGCACTGGTGAAGAGCTGCGCGTTTCGGACGCATAGAGAAGGGCTTCTTCGAGCGAGGTTCCGTCGAGTTCGCCAAGCATTTTGGGGATCGCGGAGTGCAGGGTTTCGGAAACAAATTCGGGGAGAATATCCTGCAGCACCGACGGAATCGCGCGGGCGCAGGAGCGCTCCGCGGGAAGATCCCCTTTGCTCTGTTCCAGAAAATCGATCAGGCGTGCTGCGGGCAGTCCATAATCAGCTCCACCGGCCTCGAATGCTTTCTTTTCCATCGCTTCTTGGAAAGCGATGCCGCCGAGTATGTGCTGAGTCGGGAAGTCCGCAAGACCAACCGGAACCAGAAACGCGGCGTTTCCGAAGGGTTCAGCGCGCGCGGAGAGGCTCATGCCGTTAGAGGTGAGCAGGCCTTCGGAGGAGGCGCAGGAGATGACTTCGCCGCCGGGGCACATGCAGAAGCTGTAACAGTGGCGCGCGCCGTTTTCTTCTCTGCGCGTCAGGCGGAAGCTGGCAGCGCCGAGCTGCGGCAGGTGACCCCATTTCCCATATTGCGCGGTGTCGATGCGATGCTGCGGAATTTCAAGACGTACACCGACCGCAAACGGCTTGGCTTCGAGCGGTACGCCCTTTTCATGGAGCATGGAATAAACGCTGCGGGCGCTGTGGCCGGTCGCCAGAAAACAGGCGTCAGTGCGGATCTCTTTACCGGAAACCGTAACGCCGCGCAGTACACCGTTTTCAATGTGCAGCCCTTCGAGACGCGAGTTAAACGCGCACGCTCCGCCCAGCTCCCAAATGCGGTTGCGAATGGCGGGAATAATACGCGAGAGATCGTCGGTGCCGATATGCGGCATCGCGTCGATTAAAATGTCGGGCTTCGCGCCGCAGGCGACGAGCGTTTCAAAGAAGCGGCGTATTCGTGCGCGGTCCTTGGAACGCGCGGTGAGCTTGCCGTCCGAAAAAAGGCCCGCTCCGCCTTCGCCGTAAAGGACATTGCTTTCGGGGTCGAGGGTGCCGTTTTTCCAGAAGGCCGCGACCTGCTGCTCACGGTCCGTCGTTTCCGCGCCGCGCTCAATCAGTAGCGGTTTGTGCCCGGCTTCGGCCAGCGTGAGTGCCGCCATCAGTCCGGCAGGCCCCGCTCCGATAACGACGGGGGGAGGAGAGGGGGCCGGGGAGAGGAGGGGGAAGCTGAGCGGTGGTTCCGGTTGCGGGGCTCGTTCAATTTTCCCCGGCGTTTCGCCCAGCGGGCGACCGGAATAATCCATCTCAATCGAGAGGATATAGCGGGGCGGCTGGTTTTTCTTTCGAGCATCAATCGAGCGACGCAGGATTTCCGGGTTGGATATATCGTCTGTTTTGCAGTGCAGTTGGTCGGCGATCGCCTTGATCACATCGGAATCGCAGTAATTCAGCCGCACCGAAATCTGGTTAACTCGTAGTCTCATGATTATATCGTTTCCTATTCACTGCGGGATTTAAAACACCCGCTTCGCTCAAGTCACAAAGAATACCAAGCTTCGAGTGCTCCGTGTCTTCGTGTTGAATTTGCGTTTAGCTGCTCATTGCTCGTGCGGCGAGGCATCCTGTGGTCCACGCCGCCTGGAGGTTAAACCCGCCGGTAAGTGCGTCAATATCGAGCACCTCGCCGGCAAAGTAAAGTCCGGGCGTCCGTTTGCTCTCCATGGTTTTAAAATCAATCTCCTTTAGTCGAATGCCGCCGCAGGTGACAAACTCCTCGCGATGGCGGTTGCGTCCGGTGACCGGGAGAGTGAAGTTGCAGATTTGCGCGGCGAGTCGGCGTAGATTTTTGTGGGAGCATTCACACCATTCCTTATCTTGAATATCGACGCGGGCGCTCAGCATTTTCCAGAGGCGTTGCTGTAAGCCGACCGGCGACCAGGTTCCGACTTTGGCGTGCGGTGATTTTTCGCGATGCGCCAGCAGTTTTTCAAAGACCTGCTCCTCATTTTGGTCGCCGAGCCAGTTGATGCGTATTTCAAGCTGATAGTTGGTTTCCGCCCATTTGCGTGCGCCGAACGACGACAACCGCAGCACCGCCGGGCCGCTGATGCCCTGATGTGTAATCAGCAGCGCTCCGGATGCCTTCAACCCCGCTGCGCTGAGTGTGACCTCTTCGACAACAATTCCGGAGAGCGACGTCAGCGCTTTGTCCGATGTGTTAAAGGTGAATAGGGACGGAACACACGGTTCAATGGGTTGGCCCAGCCCTTCGATGAATTCGCCTCCGCCGGTGGCCACCAGTACTTTGTCGGCGTGGAAGAGCGCGCCGTCTTTCAATTCAATCGTAAAGCCGTTGTCCGACGGAGTAACGCGGAGTACCTCGCTGTGTGTCTTGATTTTAGGATTCGCCTCGAGCAGCGCTCGAATCACATCCTCCGATGTGTCTGACTGCGGGAAAAGGCAGCCGTCTTCAAGCGTCACCAGCGGAACGCCGTGCGCTTCAAACCACTCCACGGTCTCCTTGGGTCCAAAGCGATGAAACGGCCCCATCAGTTCGCGCTGTCCGCGCGGATAGTTTTTCAGAAATTCGCGCAGGTCGGAGCAGGCGTGCGTCAGATTGCAGCGTCCGCCGCCGGAAATACGCACCTTGCCCAGCGGTTTTTCCGCCTTTTCCAAAACCAGCACGTTAAGCTCCGGTGCCTCCTCAGCCAGCACAGCGGCAGCAAATAGGCCCGCCGCGCCGCCGCCGATAATAATGATGTCGAATGAATCCATAGCTGCGGACTATAGCACGAGAAATCTCCGTCGAGGAAAATAGAAAAGGTCGGGTTTTACTTAATCTGACGGTTTGGCCCAATTTCAGGTGAAAACATTGTGAATCGCATGATGATTTTCAGCCACAAAAGAGCACATGGAACACAAAAATGCAGCTGATTAGGTCTCTCTGAGAACCCTGCGCTCCTTGCGGTTAATCTCAATATAGAGTCGTAGCCGCCGTCGCGTGAAGAAGAGAATGGCAAGATTAACTTCTGCCGAATATATCCATAAGGTTTTTACACTTCGCTCTTTTTGCGTTTCCATGTTTCCAAACGAGCGCTCGACGAACTAGCCGCTTGGGCGCGGAAAAGCAAAAGAGGGACGATTGTGGGAGCTGAAAATGCCTGCCGAGGTGCCCGCAAAGAATCGATGAAATGAAGGAGGGCGAACGGGAAGAATAAGGGGAGCATTTGCGTGAAATTACGAGATTACGGGACTGATAACCATAAAGAGGTTCTTTGAAATATGCCTTGGTCGAGCGCAGAATATCCTTTGTTAACTACTAACAAAAGGAGCAGTCATGCAAACGACCAAAGCAAACGCATTATACGCAGGTGCCGACCTGCATGGAAACAATGTTTTTCTTTCACTCTGTGACTCAGAGGGGAATAACGTTTTCCGAAGAAGAGTAAAGCCGACCCTTGATGCGGTGAACGCTGCACTGGAGCCATTCTGGAAACGCATCGTGGCTTTTGGAGTCGAATCGACTTTTAACTGGTACTGGCTGGTTGATGGATTGCGAGAACAGGGACGCAATGTGAAGCTGGGGAATCCGGCGAAAATGGAACAGTATGAAGGGATCAAGAAAACGAATGACCTGACGGATGCCGCTTGGCTGGCCGAGCAACTGCGACTGGGTATTTTCCCGGAAAGCTATATCTACCCGAAACAGACTCGCCCGGTCCGTGATGCCTTACGCAGAAGGCAGTTATTTGTTCAGCGCCGTACGCAGGTACTTCTGAGTTTTGGCGGCCTGCTTGAACGCTATGGTCTGGATGCGCCGGGCGCGCGTAAAATGGAGCTGTGGACATCGAAAGATATTCAGGCCACCGGGCTTGATGAATTCGTCCAGCTACAACTTGAAACGCTGCTTGACGCCATTCATGAATCAGATCGGCTGGCGAAAAAGATCGAAAACCAGGGACTCGCATTTACCAAGCCAACAGAACAGTACCAGCGAGCGCAACTGGTGCCGGGGATTGGGGTCTCACTCGGCATGCTTATTGTGCTTGAGAGTGGCGACTTCAAACGCTTTGCGAGTGCGGGTGACTATGCTTCGTATTGCCGCGCGGTTAAAAGCGAACGAAGCTCTAACGGAAAGTCAAAAGGCCGCAATAACGCAAAGAACGGAAATAAATATTTGGCATGGGCCTTTATTGAGGCAGCCACCTATGCGGCACGCTTCAACCCGCGTATCCATGACTGGTATGAACGAAAGAAAGCAAAGAGTGGTGTTCCAAAGGCAAAAAAAGCGCTGGCCTGCAAGCTGGCCAAGGCCATGTGGCATGTGATGAACGGAGCCGATTTTGATGAAAAACTAATGTTTGGATAAACGGGATGCCGCTGGAACCCAGAAAGGGGTCTGGTGAAACCATCGGACTGATTGGAAACCGGCGGCGTCCTTATTCTATCGATTGAAGCGGGGTTGCCCCGTTGCCAGCCTCAAAGGGTCTGGAAACCCGGAAAATCCAGCAGATGCGGGATCAAAGGGAAACCATTGTGACTGAATAGGCGGTGGGCGGGTACAAAAGGTTTTCTGGTTCCGCAGGGGCGGAATGGGGATGTGGCACAACGCGGAGGTGGTTGCCTCCGTCGCCAACATCCGAGATCCAGATGGGTGACTGAACAACCACGTGACGAAGACCCGGAAGGCAGCAAACGTTCAGCGATGGAAAGCAACGTAGAACCGATCCACGGAAAAGGAAAATAAGCAGGCCGTTGAGAAACGGCTATGGAAGGGTATTTTGTGTTTGACCGGAACCTCTAATGGGTGACCCCTTTTAACACCTTTGCCGAGGTCTGGATGGAAGCCGCCCACGCCCTGCATAAAACATGCATCCAAGCACCGCCTGCGCGGAGATGAGTTTTTTACGGGGGCGATTCCGACTGTAAGGCACTTGAGATTTTCTGTGAAAACTCGGCTCGGCGGTAGGGTTTTTGGATAAATCCGCGGGCGCCTCGTTTCATCAGATCTTCAATCGATTGTTCGCGGGTGAAGCCGGAGGAGAAGAGGACTCGCACTTCCGGGTTGATCTCCTGCATTTGAATAAAGGATTCTCGTCCCGGCATTTTCGGCATGACCATATCCATAATCACCAGATCAATTTCGTTATTGCGCTCCCGATAGATATCGAGTGCTTCCTGTCCATCTTCAGCTAGGATCACTGTGTATCCCAGATTGTGCAGCAGGCTCATGCCCATCTTGCGTAGTACCTGCTCGTCATCGGCCAGCAGCACGGTTCCTTTGCCCTGAATGATTTCATTAGCGGAAAGGGCATGCGCCGGCGTCAACGACTGATCCACCGGCAGATAAATGCGGAAGATGGTTCCTTCGGTTGGTGCGCTGTACACATGAATGGCTCCCAAATGGGCTTTAACGGCACCATATACGGCAGCGAGTCCAAGGCCGGTGCCTTTGCCAACCT
>JAFGWS010000150.1 GCA_016937035.1 Pontiellaceae bacterium | reverse complement strand
GAGGTGTCTGAGTGGTTTAAAGAGCACGCTTGGAAAGCGTGTGTGCGTTGACGCGTACCGGGGGTTCGAATCCCCCCCTCTCCGCCATATTTTTTTCTGCTGCTGGGAATAAGCGATGAGTTTACAATGGATTAGTATTCTGCTGGGAGTGTTGGCCTTGAGCGGAGGGTTGCTGGGGCTGTTCCGCCCCGATTTGGTGACGCGGTTTATTGAAATTTTTCCCCGCAGTGTGGCTCCGGCCTGGATTTTGACGGCGTTGTGCTGCTGGCTGGGGCTGAAGGAGGCGCAGGCCATGAATATGGGGTTTTTAAGCGTCTATAAAAAATACCTCTATCTCATTGCTCCGCTGACATTTGTTGCTTGCGTAACCTATCTGAAGGAGTTGCTGGCTTCGCGGGCGCTGGGTGGTTTTCTGCTGCTGATTGCGGTTCCGATCATTAAGACAGCGGCTGTTTCAGGGAAACCCTATTTTCAGG
Source organism: Pontiellaceae bacterium (assembly GCA_016937035.1). The sequence goes on along the minus strand of JAFGWS010000150.1, from coordinate 19,072 downwards.
TGATCACGGCGCTGGTTTACATCTGGATTATTTTCGGGCTCTTTCTGCTGTTGTCGCCGTGGTGGTTTCGTAAATTCTGTAAGCCGTTTCTGGAGAAGGAGGGCCTGTTGAAGGCTGCCTCCGGGATTAAGGCGGTTCTTGGTGTGGTGCTGATTCTGCTGGGATTGTTTGTTTACGGCGGATAATAACTCAACCAAACTGCCGGTCAATGGTTTCACGAATGGCTTGAGCGATCATTCTTCCGTTTTTGCACCTGGTTCTTGAGCATTCTGCAGATCTTCCTCCAGATCGTCGCAGTAGTCCGGATAGAGGCGTTGTGCACAATCCGGACAAATACCGTGGCTGAAGTTGGCTTTGGAATGTTTAGAAATATAGGCCTCGAGATGATTCCAATATCCTTTGTCGTCGCGAATCTTTTTGCAGGAAGAGCAAATGGGTAAAAGGCCGCTGAGCTCTTTGACTTCGGTCAGCGTCGCCGCGAGCTGCTGATTCAGTTTTTCAAGTTCTTCCCGGCTTCGGTCGGTTTTTTCGTAGAGCCTGAAGATCGTATAGGCAACGAAGGGGGCGATCAGAAGCGGACATATGGTGGCGATCACAAACGTTGCGCCCATGTTGGGCAGATGGAAACAGTATACGATCGTAGCCGTGATGCCTACAGATGCCAGCGTGGACATTGCGGTGGCAAATACCGTCGCATAGAGGATGCCCTTTTTTCTGACCAGTTTTTCCAGCATATCTTTTCCGCTTAGTTGGAGAATCGATGTGGGTGATTTCTACAGTTTTCTGTTTTGTTCTCTCACGTTTCCCGTTCACTCAAACCATGAGACTATATTTGCACTGGATCTTTTTCCACAATGAAATCCCCAAAATACGGTAGCGAACGGCAAGGTGAAAACGGCGTTGTTCGCTCATCAAATCTGTGGAAACGCCTGCATGAAATCCGGGGAATGAAAAATCTCAAGCGCGACGCCTTGGTGTTGAAGCTCGGTGCCGCAAAACAGGATGCCGGAAAAGCTTGGGGACTTGTGGATATCCAACTCCCCGATCCCCGCGAAGCGGTCACCCCGGAGACCTTCGGCTTCCAGCTCAACCGCAAAAAGCTGCGCAAGGTCCGTCGGGACGAAGGGACCTATCTAACTGCGGCGAAAATTGTTGGAAAATTTCCCAACAGAATTGGCAGCAGTGTGTGTTCAAAGCGTTTTTCGGAAGATCTCCAGATCTATGAGATGCACCGGACATACCGTCCAGTCTTTGCATCCGGCTTCCTCCGTAAAATGGCGCAACTCTTCAACGGTATAACTCGCTCGGATGGAGTTTATCCATCCCTTCCACAGGGCTCCGGCGTGCTTTTTTCCGGGGCCGTGTACCAGAAATGACCCGAGAACGCCGAGATTTCTCCGGCTGTCCGTAATGAATAGCGCACCGTTTTCCGCAAGCACGCGGTTTATTTCCCGGAATGCGGTGACCGGATCCTCCCAGTGGTGAAGTGAATCCCTGGAGATGACCGCGTCGAAACTACCGTCCGGGAACCGCGAAAGATCTTCAACCTGTCCTTCCAGATAGGTGACCCGATCTGCCAATCCTTCCGTCGCCGCGTTTGCCATGGCGCATCGTACCATGTCGGGTGAAAAATCGAGCCCGGTCAGCGTACATTTTCTGCCCTGCTTCACGGTTTCCAGGCCCGCCCATCCGGGTCCATTACCTATTTCAAGGATCTTCGCACCTTCACGTATGCCGGAAACCTGCAAGGCCCGTCGGCCGAACCGTTGGTATTCACCACAAAGGAGATTTTTCATTATGGATCCGTATTCTTCGGCCGAGAACTCGGGACAATCAAGGATCGCCCCGCCTTCAGGGACGCGCGGCGGACAACGGTTTTTCCGCAGGACCAGTGCAAAAAGTACCAATCCGCCGAAGATAATGAAGCTTCGCGGCCAAGGATGATAGACAGGAGAGACGGCCGTTGACATGACTAGGACGTCCCAGAGCGCGCCGACTCCCCAGAAGAATGGAAAAATCGAAAAAATGTTCCGCGTTGCAGCGACAGTTCCCGCGTAGAGGAGGCCAACAAAGAAGAGTTTGACGAATTCCGGCTGGAACCCTGCATGATGAAGCGAGTAAAAAAACGCGGCGGCGATGACCCCGGGGATAATTCCGAACGAGCGTTCGAAACAAATTCTTACAAACACAAAAAATACAACCGCTTCAAAAACGCCGGCAAGCATGATGTACGTTATAGCCCCCGCGTTCGGGAGGATGGATAATCCTGCGGCACTTCCCCGTTCAGAAATGAAAAGAGCGCAGAGAAGAGCGGCGAGAACCATATTGATAATGAGCGAACGGACAATTTTCCCGCCGGGAATAAACCAGGTGCGGAGACTCCCTTCCGAACGCATGATGTTCAGTGGGATCCAGATTCCGGCGAGAAGGATCATGCCGATGTCCCGGATGATGATTCCGGTAATCGAACCGGCCGAGACGAGACCCATCAATATGGACAAGCCGATGACAATACCTCCGACAACCGTGGCGGATAGCGCCAGACTGCCGGGGCTCCATGCAAGAATATTCGTATTTCTGTTCTTCATACAATACTTTCTTATAGATTGCATGCTTTAAACGACAAACCCCTTTACTCCTTGGGCTGGACTTCGTCGTCTTTAAGGCTGTCGAGCACCTTTTGGGCTTCCCACGCGCGGCTGCATTTTTCGATCTGAAGCGTGTATTGGGCCTCTGATTCAGGGGGAAGTTCTTTAAGATTGCTGCGGGCAAGGTCCAGTGTTTGTACTGCGGCGCGAAGGGCCCGTTCATAGTTCTGTGTCACATAATAGGCTTCTGAGAGCGTGCTCCAGACGTTGTGAACGAAAGGAGCTTCAACCAATGCTTCCTGCGCGAGTTTGACGGCTTCTTTGCCTTTACGAAAGGCCGGATCCTCCGCCGTGGCATAGAGCCAGGCCAGATTATTTTTTACCTGATAGTCCTCGGGATATTCATCAACCAGCGCGAGCAGTATTTTCTCAGCTTCTGCATATTTTCTGGCGATAAGGTAGTCGCGGGAAATGATATAGCGCGTCTGCATATTTTCAGGATCAATTTCCAAAGCACGTTCGAGTGCAGCAATCGCAGAATCGTACTCCCCATCTGCGTAATACACCTCCGCAACTTCAAGAAGCAGAGCAACGCGTTCCGAATTGACTCGTGTAACCATTTGGATTCCGGGGGATGGTGTGAGGCCGGCTGATTCTTCGTCTTGCGCTTGAACGAATGAGGCAAAAGCAATGGCAGAGAGCAGGATCAGCGTTGTTTTTTTACATTTCACGGTTTGTTCCTCATTAGAAGTTTTCAATCTGAACCTCAACCACCGAATTGGTTCCTTTGACCCAGGAGATGCCGGAGGGAAGGTCAACGTTGACTTCCAAGGTGTAGGTTCGACTTGTTTCCAGCTTTGAGCAGTCTGCATAAGCGATGATATTTTCGGGGAGCAACTGCTCAACCTTTGTTTGCTGTCCGCGAACCCGCACCGCAATGGTTTCCGGAGAAATGGTGATCTTACGCTGGTCTCCTAAACCGCGCATAATGCGTACCGGAATCAGTTCAAACTCTTTTTCGTGCGTGTAGGGCTTAAGCTGAAATTCGACGGTCACGCGGTCGGAATCGGAGCCGAGGCGTCCGCCCGGCGGCAGTGTTACACGGACATTTTCCTTAAAATCATCCTGCCTGTTCCGCAGATCGATGGGTTCCGTGCGGATGCTCTCCATTTTTAAGAGCTGCTGTTCGGCACCTTTTATCTGTATAGTGGCCGGTTTACATACAACGCTTTTGATTTCAATACCTTCCGGAAGTTGTGAAGCATCGAATGCCGCCTTTACAGGCAGGTTTCGTGTGATCTCTTTATCGAGTCTTATTTCAATCTGTTTTGGAGAAAACTGATCCACTTTCGCCTCGGTCGTATTATTTTTAACGAATTTTTGCTGAAGTGGAATGATCATGGTTTGGTCGGGTTTGGGGTCAGTAATCGGCACCACCACGCGCAACTGTTCACGGTTGAGGTAGCGGATATCTTCGCGGGACCCGAGGAAGAGCGCATCAACCGTATCCAGCGAAGTTTCCAAAACCGCCCACCCTTCGGGGGTTTCCACTTCCACCGTAATATTGGTAATGGGGAGCTTGAGACCAATGTTGCGTTGAATCGTCTTCCACGCAAAAAAGGCGAGAATAAAGCAGACCAGCAGCAGGCCCTTCTCTTTATTCAGCTGACTCCAGAAACTCGGTTTTTTATGCTTCATTCTCTTTCTCATCCATGTTCATCAGTACGGTGTCAGAGAGATCGGCCTCGCCCGCCTGAATCTTTTCGCGGAAGCGGCTGAGCCCGGTGCGCTCGCGCCGAAGCATAGAGCTGAGCGTGCGGCGCAGGCGGTCGGCATCCAGCCCGCGCCGGATTTTCCCGTTATAGGCGATCGAAATAGCGCCCGTCTCTTCGGAAACGACCACCACAATGGCGTCGGTTTCTTCCGTAATACCGATGGCCGCACGATGCCGGGTGCCCAGCTTGCTCTGCTCTTCCTTCTGCGAAAGCGGGAAGAGACAACCCGCCGCACAGATGCGGTCGCCGGAAATAATAACGCCTCCATCGTGCAGCGGCGTATGCGGGAAAAAGAGGGTAGCCAGCAGTTCTGCGCTCATAAAACTGTTCATCCGCGTGCCGGAATCCTGAATCGTGCGCGTTCCAATTTCGCGCTCAATGGCAATCAGTGCGCCAATCTTGCGCTTCGAGAGCAACAGCACCGCCTCCATGATCGGCTCCACCAGACTTTTCTGCGCCGTCATCCCATTGTTTCGCCACGGCCGCCGGCCCAGCTGCGCCAGTACGCGCCGGATTTCCGGCTGGAAGATGACAATCACCACCACCGGAATGTAGAACATGAGTTTCGCAAGCAGCCAATTCAAGACATCCAAATGGCTCAGGCTGGTAACGGCGAAAAGAACGACATACAGGAAGATGAGGCCGGAAAGGATAGCGGAGCCCCTAGTCCCCTTGAACTGCCGTAAAACATAATAAATCATGGCGGTCAGGATCAATACCTGGATCCATTCCTTCCAATTCGGCAGTTCAATATTACTAATCCATTGCAGCATGGTTATTCTCCGCTCGACAATGTATCTAACATGCGGCAGACATCGCAAGTATCGATTACATCATGTACCCGCAAAATATGCGCCCCATGGGCGATTGCCCAGGCCGCCGCGCCCAGACTGCCCGCCGTGCGCTCTGTCGGCTGTGTTCGACTGGTAATTGCGCCGATAAAACGTTTCCGTGATGCGCCGATCAGCAGCGGATAACCGAGCGCCGCCAATTTAGGAAGTCCGCGCAGCAGCTCCAGATTATGCTCCAGCGTCTTTCCAAACCCGAGGCCGGGATCCAGCACGATCCGCTCACGCGCCACACCCTGCTGTTCCGCCCAGGCCGCGCGCGCGGCCAGATAAGCTCCGACTTCTTCGACAACGTCTCCATACACCGGTGCATTCTGCATGGTGCGCGGCGTGCCCTTCATGTGCATCAACACCACGCCAGCCTGCGTTTCCGCTGCGGTGCGGACTATCTGAGGATCGGCCTCAAACCCCGAAACATCGTTGATGATATCCGCCCCGGCGGTCATCGCTGCTGCCGCCACCTCGGCCTTCATCGTATCGATCGAGAGTGCAATATTTGATTGCGCGCGAATGCCTTCAATGACCGGAACCGTACGGCGGATTTCCTCTTCAGCCGAAACCGGATCGGCTCCGGGGCGCGTGGATTCACCGCCGATGTCGATCATGTCTGCGCCCTGCGCCTCCATCTCCAGCGCGTGCGCCACCGCCGCGGCAGGATCAAAATAGACCCCGCCGTCGGAAAATGAATCCGGCGTCGTGTTTAAAATGCCCATCACGAGCGATCGACTACCCAGCGCAATGGTGCGGTCGCGGCAGTTCCAGGAATATGGGTTACGTGTGCTCATCGTATAAAAAGAATTCATCGACGGGCATACTACCTCTGCCGGAATCCCATTTCCAGTGCACAACCGCGAAATATACCACTCTTCTGATTTTTGTTGGGGATCCACAGATTACGCAGATTCCTTAGATTGATAAAAAAAGGGGGCCCATTTTGATCGTAAAGCCGCAGCGAAGTTGCGCAGAATGATTTTCCAAAACAGCAGGTTGAGAGGAATGGAAGCAAATGGAGGAAATGCTGTGAAACCGATGATTAGAAAGAGAACGCCGGAGCAGGAGGTTTACACGGATGAACAGTGCCACATTCTGGAATGTTCAAATTTGCCGGACGATCCGGAGGTATCGATTGCACGGGCGCGCGTTGAACCGGACGTTACCACGCGATGGCATCGGCTGAAGGATACAAGCGAGCGCTATTATATTCTGAGCGGCCGCGGACGAGTGGAGGTCGGCGATCTTGCGCCTCAGGAGGTCTCTGCCGGCGATGTCGTGCTTATTCCGCCAAACTGTCGCCAGCGCATCAGCAATCTCGGTTCAGACGATCTGCTCTTTCTCGCCATCTGTTCACCCCGCTTTGTGCCGGAGGCGTATGAAGATATTGAAGACACGGATTTGTTTGCCTAATCACTAACATCCTGACGCTCATAGAATAACCCGTCTTTCGCTGTTTACCCGAAAGCTGAGCTTTTTTTTTACCACCCGCTGCGCTGGAGAACACTGAGCTCACAGAGAATTATCAGGCAAAATAATTTGGTGGCAAAATGATGTCCATTCGCTGCTTTTCTTTCATTCGTTGCAAATAGAGATAATATCTTCCCTCGCCTTCCGTGTATTGTGTCTCACGCAGAGCTCGCAGAGATTTTTGACCGCAAAGGAACACAAGGATCGCAAAGAAAGAGCCTTGTGAATTCCATTTTTGAGCTCTATGCGGCTGAAAATCATCATCGGTTCACCGGGAATTGGAAAACCTGAGTTCGTTTTTAGTTGGCTAACCCGGGATTCGGTTCCGTTTTCTCCGGCGCTTTTCCCACGCTCAGCCGATCAGCTCTTTCACGGCTTCGAGCAAGTTCTGGAGCGGGACGGGTTTTTCAAAAACATAGTGTGCGCCCAGATCTTTGGCATGACGGAGAAAGTTAATGGGCATCGCGCGCATGCCGCCAGAGATGGCAATGACGGGAATCGGGAACCCCAGCTTTCGAATGGCCATGAGAATTTCGAGGCCGTCCATTTCGGGCATCATAATGTCGGTAATGACAAGATCCGGGGGCTCGGCCTCGATCATCTGAATTCCCTGTTTTCCGTTGTCGGCCAGATAAACCTGATAACCCGATGAGCTCAGGTAGCGGGAGAAGGCTTTCTGGACGATCGGGTCGTCGTCTATTAACACAATATTCGGCATAGCTTATTCCTTTATTGATGTTGTTCTTTGAGAAGTTGAGAGGTCATTTTCAGCAGTGAAGTAATGGTAAACGGTTTGTTCAGAAGATGGATTCCATATCCTTCCATATTTTTCCAGTACGGTGAGGAATCTTTGAAAACGGTGAGCAGTAGAATGGGAAGGTTTGGACGATTGGTGTGCAGGATCTCTACAAAATGTTTTTCGTCCATGTCCGGAAGGTCTATGTCGGAGATAAACAAATCAACGGAATTTTCCGGTTGAGCGAGCCATTCGAGGGCTTGCTCTGTGGTCGATTGCATGGTGATAAAGTGCAGGTGTTTGTCTAAAAGGTTGATCATCAACTCCCTTATTTCGGGGTTGTCTCCGGCGAAGAGAATGTGGGATTTCGCGACATCCATGGAGTTGTCGGTTTCGGAAATGGGGTCGGCAGGTTTTGGAAGGGGCAGAAAGATTTCGATGCAGGTGCCGTGACCCAGTTCGCTGTGCAGATTGATCCACCCTTTGTTTTGTTTAACAATTCCATAGACGACCGAGAGGCCGAGACCCGTTCCGCTTCCCAGAGGTTTCGTGGTGAAAAAGGGCTCAAATATACGTTCGATCGTTGCTTGATCCATGCCGCAACCCGTGTCCTGCAGGGAGAGGCAGACAAATTCTCCTGGGAAAGCATCAGCGATACTGGCGGCATCATTTTCGCTGATGTGGGCTTGTTTTGTGGAAATGGTCAGCATTCCGGCTCCGGCCATGGCATCCCGAGCGTTTACAGCCAGATTCATGATGATCTGTGAAAGTTGACCATAGTCGGCAATGATTTCGGGGAGATTCTGCTGTAGGTTCAGTTCCACTTTAATGTTTTCTCCCATTAGAACATTGAGGAGTGCCGCTGAATCATGAACTACATTATTCAGGTCTACACAGATGCGCTCGGTCGCCTGTTTTCGGCTGAATGCAAGAAGCTGTTGCGTGAGTCGAGCGGCGCTGCGGGCAGAGAGTCGGATTTCGTTGGCGTAATCGTATTCTTCCGAATTTTCATCCATCCCCAGCAGCAGCAGTTCACTGAAGCTGAGTATGCCTTGGAGTATATTATTGAAGTCGTGCGCAATGCCACCGGCCAGTTGTCCGACCGCCTCCATTTTCTGGGCATGGTGAAATTCTTCTTCCCGGACCAGTTCTTCCGAGATATCTCTTTTTACCGCGACATAATTGACGATTTTTCCATTGCTGTCTTTGACCGGGGCAATACTGGCTTCTTCGGTAAAGAGCGTGCCGTTTTTGCGGCGGTTAACGATGCGGCCTTCCCATATTTTGCCTCTTGAAATCGTATCCCACATTTCTTTGTAGAAGGAGCGCAGATGCTCTCCGCTCTTCAGCACACGAGGAGTTTTCCCTAACACCTCTTTTTCTAAGTAGCCGGTTGTTTTTTCAAAGGCCGGGTTGATGTATAGAATCGTTCCTTCAAGGTCGGTAATGACGATCGCTTCCGGAGATTGCTCGATGGCGGTGGAGAGGCGAATCAGTTTTTCTTCGGCTTCACGCCGATCCGTTATATCCTCGAACATCCAAATCGATTGACCCTCCAGTGGCCGTTCTGGGTCGAGTGCTTTCCCGATCAGACGGCACCAGAAAAGGGTTCCGTCATGTTGTACAAACTGCAGGGTATGATCAAAGCGCTTATTGTCGGCCATCACCTCATAGGCTTTTTCGCCAATATGCAGATACTCTTCTTCGGAGGGATAAAGGATGCGGGTGGAGGCCCCGGAGAGTTCTTTGATATCCGTATTGAGCAGTTCGCAGAGTCGGGGATTCACCCATATAAACTTTCGGTTTTCAATCAATGCTATGCCGAGCGAACTGTTGTTCAGGATGGAGCTCTGAACTTGTGAGATTTCTTTAAGGCGATTTTCCGCTGCCAGTCGATCCGTAATATCGAGCAGGGTTTCCAGATAAACCGTCCGACCCTCGATTGAAATTTTGGTCACGGTTTTTTCCACATCCACGCTGTGACCATCGGCGTGCAGCAAAACCCGTTCTGAGCGTTCGAGCCCCTCTTCGGTTTTATCTGCCGGGCAATTCCCTTTTTCGGTTGTGCAGATCAATTCATGACAGAGATGACCGATCACCTCTTCCCGCTGATGTCCGCTCATTTTAAGCAGGGCGGGATTGGCGTTAATAATTTCATGCGTTTCTGTGTCAATCAGCAGGATGCCGACATCCATGGCATTCCACATAATTTGGAGTTGCGCCTGACTTTCGCGCAGCGCATTTCGGTCTCGTTTCTGCTCGGTAATGAAACGGGCCTGCTGAATATTCTGGTAGGCGGAGGTAGAAAGCTGGTCCGCCAGAGAAACCAGTGCCTTCGCAATCTGTTTAAAACGCTGGGACGAGATGCAAGGGACGTCGTGGAAAGCCTGAAGGAAGCCTTTCTGATCCGTGATGCCGATGTTTTTTCCGTATTTAAGAACCGTTTCGTCGGTAAGCTGTTCATCACGCACCTGCCCGATAAACCAAGTGGCCAGATGTTTTCCTGCAACCTTGATGCTGGTTCCCGCCTCCCAGAGACCCGCACTTGAACACGTATCCATAAACGAACCCGCTTTGCTTTTATCACAGAGTTTGGCCTCCCATTTCTTACACCGCGCTGCGCCTTTTTGAGTGGATTGTACATAATCGGTGCAAAACCGGGTAAAGTTGCTGGGCTTTGTGATAAACGTGCCATCGGGATGTAAAATCACAGAAGCGACATGGGTTGCATTTGCAAAGTCATCCTGAATGCGTTGAATGTCTTCAAGGTTGAAGAGGGATTCAAAGGCAATGTCGGTAATGCCGTCCATCGGCTGCGTCAGCGCAAGGATACGCTTTTCGATGGCTTCCTGCATTCGCTTATTTTCGGAGATGTCCCTCCACGTAGTGTGGATAATCTGATCGCCCGTGCTGTCGGTAATAGAGGTGAGTGACACTTCAACCGGGAAGGTGGATCCATCGGCGCGTTGATGCATCCATTCAAACCGAACGGTCTTTTCTTTATGTGCACGGCGGATCAGCTCGTCGGCTTTTTCTTTAGATGATCGTCCGTCAGGTTGGTATTCCGGCGAAAGCTCTTCCGGTCGCCGATCAAGTAACTGTTCTTTTTTCTCTAGGTGGATCATTTTGACCGCCGCCTGATTGCAGTCGAGCAATTTACCGTCTTTAAAGACTAAAAACGCATCGGCTGATTTTTCGAACAGATCGCGATATTTTGCTTCACTTCGGGCCAGCGCAAGTTCCGCCTGTTTGCGTGCGGTAATATCCTGGATGACCCCGAATATCTTGTTTTCTTCAGCGTTATATTCGGCCACGGAGTGCACATCAACCAACCGCCCTGTTTTGGGATTTTTGATGGTAAACTCAACCGTGTAGGGCTTGTTTTCATTAATCAGATCGCTCAGCGCGTTGTCGAGCATCTCACGATATTGCGGCAACGGGATTTGCTGGACCTCGGCAATGGTAACTGGCTCGTCGCCCAACCCATAAATCCGGATTGTTTCGTCCGATGCCGACACGGTTTTATTGGTCAGATCAAACTCCCAGTCACCCACATGAGCGACTTTTTGAGCCCGTTGGAGGCGCGATTGACTTTCTTTGATGGCTTTTTGCGTTTCAATGCGCTCCGTAATGTCCGTGACCAGCGTGGCAAACTGTCCTTTTGAAGGGGAGAAGGCCCTCACTTCATAGTGTTTTTCTAGTTCTTTCGAATAGTTTTCGATCGATGCGGGCTCGCCTGTTTGTGCGACCTTTCCATAGGTTTCGATCCAGTAGGGTTCTGTGGAGGGAAAGACTTCTTTGACTGTGCGACCGATCAGCGCTTCTGCTTTCCGTCCGATCATAGATTCAAAGGCAGCATTTAGCTCTAAAAACCGATAATCGAGTGGATTGTTGGACTCATCAACAATCATTTCATGAAGCGCAAAGCCGGTGGTCATATTTTCGAACAGCATGCGATATTGCTTTTCGCTCTGCTGGAGTGCGGTTTCGGTCTGTTTCCGTTCAGCAATCTCCCATATCACGTCCGCGAAGGAGGAGAGAATACGGACGTCTTCATCGGTATAGTTTGTCGGCTTGTTTCCAATGCCGAGCACGGAGACTACTTTTTGTTTTCGGATGACGGGAACAACCAGCTCTCGAGTCACCTTTGCATGGCCCTCAGGCATCCCTTTTTTGTTGGGTAATGAGGCATAGTCATTATGAACAACCGGCGCTTTATTCCGCACGGCATCGGCCCAGACGCCGGCCATTTTGATGCCATAGTGCATGCCGTGGTCTTCGACCTTGCAGAAGGTTTCCATGGTTTTTGATGACCATTGCTGCAGGATCAGGCTTTTTTGATCGTCCGTGACGGCGTGATAAAACCCGATCGGGCTTTCGACCAGTTCGCCGGCACGGTCCAGCGCGAGAACCAGAGTTTCGTCCAGCGAATGGTTGGCAGAAAACTGCATCAGCTCCAGTCGGAATTCGGTAAAACGGCGGTTCATCCGTTCCTGAGTCTGATCGCGGAAAACCAGCACAACGCCGGTAATATTCCCGGCATCATTCACAATGGGGGCCCCGCTGTCGGCCACCGGGATTTCCTGTCCGTTTTTGGCGAGCAGTAGCGCATGGTTCGCCAGTCCGACAATTTTCCCGCTATTGAGGACGTCATGTGCAGGATTTTTCAGCGGTTCCCGTGTAAATTCATTCACGATCCGGAAAATCTGTTCGAGCGGGCGGCCCTGCGCTTCCTGTGCTGTCCAGCCGACCAGTCGTTCGGCCACAGGATTCATAGAGGTAATGCGGCCCTCGACATCGGTTGAAATGACCGCATCGCCAATCGAATTGAGTGTGATACGCAGGTTTTCCCGACTTTCTTTCACCGTGTTCTCTGCCAGTTTGCGTTCTGTAATGTCGGAAATAAACCCCTCTAGAAAGAGCACGTCGCCGGTATCGGAATACACCCCTTCACCGCGTTCCCAGACCCACCGGATATCTCCGCTTTTTGTGATTAGTCGATATTCAATTTCGAAGGTGGTTTTGGCCGAAACGGCCAGTTGAATGGTATGTTCAACCTGCTTTCGATCCTCCGGATGAATTAATTGAGCAAAGCTTATGCCGGCATTGTCCACCAAATCTTCATGGGAATAGCCCGTGATATTTCTGCAGGCTTGACTGATAAATTCCATGGTCCAATTACCGTCGTTTTTGCAGCGGTAGGCCATGCCTGGCAGATTGGAGAGGAGCAGCGAAAAGCGCCGCTCAGATTCGGTGATGATCTCTTTAGAACGCACCGCATCTTCCATCATATTCAGGGCGGCTTTGCGAGCGTTGTCGAGGTCCATTGTACGTTCGGCCACCTGCTCCTCGAGGGTTTCAGCTTGTTGTTGAATGCGCTGCTGATTCATTGCATTTTTCAGTGTGACACCGAAGAAAGGCGAGAGCAGGGAGAGTATTTTACGAACATCGTCGAGGCGTTCCGGCTCCGGCAGATTGAGCAGAGCAATTAAACCGAAGAGGTTGCTGTTCACCACGAGGGGAACGCGCAAAAACGAAGTCACGCCCTTGTCTATGAGCATATGACCAAAGGGGCCTTCTGGTATACCGAGGCGCTCTATGGCGCGGGGATCTTCCGGATTATGTTCCGGGCAGAACTGTAAAAGTTCGTCCGAAGAAAACAGGGTGGCGCGTCGGGCTGGACAGGCGTGAATCAAATGGCATCCTGTTGGCTCGTGCTCCAGCAGAAGGACCGTATGAGCGCCGGTGAGTTCCCGGATCTGTTCAGCCAAGCGTTGCGCCAAGGTTTCGGGGTCCGATGTTGACATCATTTCCGACATGAATGAGGAGGCCATCCAAAGGGCTGCCAGTTCATTGTTCTTGTTGGGTTGTAAATTGTTCTTATCCATGGAGCTGATTTCCCGACATTTTACTGAGGCAGGTTTGTTCGGCCTTTCGGAGTCGTGCGAGGAGTTCATCCGTTCCGGTTTTTTCGATCTCGATCGATAGTCCGGTATAGTCGGAGCACTCCTTCAACTGCTGCTGTGGTATCGGCGATAGACCGGTATCCAGATAGACCAGTTTTTTTCTGCTGTCTTGTAGAAGATCCTGAGCCACCGGCTGCTTCAGGTTGAGGTCCTGCTCAATGACCTCTTTCCAGCGCTGCGCCCACTCGGGAAGAAGCATAAAGGCCTCTTCGTGCATGAGTTCCCGATATCGGTTTTTCCCAAGCAGCATTTGGCAGCAGTTAATCCCTTCAACCCGGGCAACATTCGGGCGCTGTTCAAACTGAAGCATGGCCGGGCAGCAGTCGCCGTAGACCAGAATGACGGGGCGCCGGTTGTCGTCGAGCACACGCCGCAGGGTTTGTTCGAGCTTGGGCGGATCCATATGCAGTCTGGAGCTGAGGTTGAGGATTTCTCCCTCCAGGTTGCCGCATTCCTTTAGTGCTTGAATTTCTTTTTCGAGAACACTGCAGACCACCCATAACGGGGTGTTTTCCAGGCCTTCCGAAGCGGCTCTGAAAAAAGCATGAAGGGTTTCCGGCGGCGTTTCCAAGGGGATATCTGCACTGGAAGTACAGAGGATAAACGGCGCGTTTTCTGCGCCGATCCGGGCGCTTTCCCGTGTTCGGCGGACCAACTTTTCAAGGGAGATATTCGGCAGATCCAGGGAATCGATATTTCCCAGCAACGGAAGGTCGGGACCGAGCATTTTACGGAACGCCGACAGGTTGTCTTGAGCGCTGATGCAGACGCCGGCCAGATTGGGCAGCGTTGGAATAAGATCTGCGATGTGCTGGATCGAGCCTCCGGCATGATGAAAAATCAGAGGTCCGGCGGTGGAAAAACGGGTTTTTACGTGAGGCAGAAAGCGTTCTACAAAAAGTTCACGTGTACAGATTTGTTGGGTGGCCATCCCTTCGGTAACGATCAGCACATCGGCGCCCGCCTCCAGGAGTGCGTTCGCCCAGGCGGTCCAGAAGGTGCCGGTATATTCCATCACCCGGGCGGCAGTTTCTGCCTCAAACAATGCGGTCTCAAGCCAGCGTTCCATACCGAGCAGCAGAGCCGGCAGCGCGGCCGGTCCGGGAATGACGCCGCAAACGGGAACGGATTTTTGATAAAGTGCGGCGAGCTTTCGGGTGGCTTCCAGAATAAAGGGCAACCGGGCGGCGGTCTGGGCATCGGGGAGGGGAGTCTCCAATACCGCTTGTGCCGAGAAAAATCCGGGCCTTTTCATGTTGGGCGGTTGGTGATCAAAAAAGACCGGGGAGCCGCCGAAGGCTTCAGCAATGGCGCTGAAATCAAACGGAGCCAACGCTATATCGACGGGGAAGGTTTCAAGAACAGCCTGCTGTCCGGCAACATACCGATCCGCCTGTGTATATAATTCCGGCAGCGGAATCCCGGCCAATCGACCGCCGTAAGCGCCCAAAACCGCGAGAACGGGCGGACGATCCACCGGCTTCCCTGCAAGGGCTGACATGACGCGTTCGTAGGAATTCACGGATGAACCTCTCGGCAAAGTGCATCAAACAGTGCATCCACCTGATACGCACTGCCGACGGTTCCGTCTGCGCCGACCTCCTGTACCAGTTCAGGTTTCCAGTTGAAAACCGCCCCGCCGACCGCCAGTTTAATCCGATGCTGCAGGCCTTTTTCATCCAGCAGGTCCCGAACCTGCCGTATATTGCGTGCGGTGCTCTGCATCATCGCGGACACTCCGATTACAGCGGCTCCGCTTATCAGTGCCTGATCTATAAAATCTTTCGGAGGAACATCGTTCCCCAGGTCGATCACCTCCCAATTGGCCGCGTTCAGAAAAGAGACGACAATACGGCGGCCCAGACTATGGAAATCGTCTTCAATATTTCCGATCACAATCGGGCCCTTCTGATTCTGTCGGGGAGCGCTTTCAGGTTTGCAGAGAAGCAGGACGTCTTCGGCAATTTTCGCAGCGACAAAGGTTTGAGAGAGCGAAACCTGCATATCCTGCCACATGTTTCCAAGGCGCTCCAGCGCCGGGTTGAGCAGTTCATGAATGACGGAATGGGGTTCAATTCCTTTCGATAGACTGTTTTCAACGAGGCGGTGTGCCCCTACCCGATCGGAATCAATCATAAAACCGTACAATTCACTGGAAAGAGCCTGCATATCCATCGTTTTTATCCTCTTGCTCATTCACCGGTTGCTTCCGGATAGGGTTCCGGGGCGTTAATTTTTTTACAGAGCGCATTGATTTCCTGTTTAAGCTCGATCATACGCAATTCCCGTCCTACCGCGACCTTATTAAAACGGGCCAGCTCCTCGTTGCTGCTGCGCAGACGTTCTTGCGCCTCCTTTCTTTCTGTAATATCTACCCACTGGCAGACAAAGTGTGTGAGACCGCCCTCTCTATTCACGACTGGAATAATGGAGGCATCGATGTAGATAGACATTACGCCCTTTTGACAAATCGCGCTCGCCGCCTACGGCTGCGGGTTTCCATAAGGTGTTTAAGTGAACGGACTCATGGCATTGGAAGACCCTTTTGACCTGTTCGCTCATCTCGCCTTCGAGATTTTTATCCTGAAGGATATTATATTTTCCGACCAGATCCTCCCGGGTCAGATTAAGGGTCGCGCAGAGCGCCTGGTTTGCGCGAATGAGGGTTCCGGTTGAGTCGGCCACCCACATCGGGAAGGGACTCTGGTCGATAACGGAATTCAGGAACGATTCGCTGGAGCGTAGCTCCTGTTCTGTCCGTTTAAGTTCCGTCAAATCGAGGCCGTAGGCATAGTTTTTATTTCCCATCGGAATATGGCCCCACAGAATTGTTTTTTTGGACCCGTCTTTACAGTGAACAACGGTTTCCATGGGTTCAATGGGCGACTGTGTTTCTGTGGCGTGCTGCACCTTTTGCGTCCATTCGGTTTCAACCTTTTTTCTGTATTCCGGGTCGGGATAGGCACGTTTAAACCATTCTGCGGCGTTGGGGATCTCTTCCGGTGTGTAGCCGAACAATTTACGAAATGCGGAATTTATATATTCAAGGGCATGCTCCGCGCCGACTGCCAGATAAAGTGCCAACGGAAGCGTTTCAATCATGTTGCGGAAGTTTTCTTCGCTTTTACGTATTTCCAGTTCTGCGCGTTTTAGGGAAGAAATATCCTGATTCGTGCCAATCATTCGCGTCGGATTACCCTCTGTATCGTGCACGACCTGAGCAAAGGCATGAATGAATCTTATTGTGCCGTCGGGCAGGATGATCCTGAAGTTTGTGTTGTATTCTTTTTCTCCACGTTTGGCCGCCTCAATTGCATCAGCATTCCCCTGCTGATCTTCGGGATGAATGCAATCGGCATACACTTGAAGCGAGACTTCTGAACTGCATGAATCTTTTCCATATAACTCGGCCATCCGCTCATCACAAATGAGTTGATTGTTCTGCAGATTTAATTCCCAGATCCCGATGTGTGCAGCTGTGGTTGCAATATCACAGCGCTGCTGGATTTCAGTGAGTTCCTTTGTTCGTTCTTGGACCTGTTGTTCCAGCTCGATCGGTTTGCTGCACAAAATAAAGGCGATATACGAAAATACCAGCGTCAGAAGCAGACCGATGGCGAGTGTGATCCCGGTGGTATTGTTCGGCTGAGAGGCCAACCACTCCGGACCGGCGCCCAGTAGAATGATAAACGTTTTTCCAAAGGCAAAGATGGGGGTGGAGGCTTGAAACTCGGATTCGAGAAGATTTTTACAGTTGGGCGATCCCGTATGCTCGGAACACCCGATTTCTACGGGGCGAGACTGGCTTTCCAAGCTGAAGATGGCGGTCGATATTCCGGGGATCACATCGTGTACTTGTGTGCTCAGATAGTCGATTATCCCGTCCAGATCGGCAGAAAGAGCGACCATGCCCTCGTGGCGGGGGTGTTCCAGCGGTTTGAAAACAATCATGTTACCGGCACACTCCAGGTTCTCGGAAAAGACAACAGAAGTGGCCAGTCCGGTTGATAATGCTTTTTCAATAGCATTTCTAAGTTTCGGGCTGGAGTATAAATCAACCCCTTGAAGAACATTGCGCGTGATTGTCGGTTCAATAAAGGCGGCCGGATAGAGGGTTGCAGACGGTGCCAAGCTGTCCGTTCCGGGAAACGGCTGAATGGTAAAGTCGACATAGTGTTTTCTCATTTGTTGAGTAAAGTCCGCGACCTCGGATGGTTGAAGCGCGGGCAGCCACATCAAGGCTTGTATGGAACTTTCACTAGGCAGGTTTTGGCAGAAAAAGCTGAACTCGTCCGGAGTGACTTCTTCACTCGATTCCATAAAGCCGATCGTCAGGCGCAGCGCGGAGCGGAGATGCTTAAAGCTTTCGGCATATTTTTCGGACTTGATCGCGGCGTGTGTGTTAAACAAATCGTGTTGTTTCTGTCGATCATTGTAATAGGCGCGCACCGTAATGATGGCCGTCAGCAAGAGCAGGGTTACGCTCCAGATGCCGACCTGAATGTTTCTCCGTGCCTGAGGACTTAATTTGAGTGATGCTGATTTTTTGCCGTAGATCAGCCAGCCCAGCAGAATCAATCCGGGGGGAAGAATCGCTGCCAAGAGAGGATAAAGGATCGCCTCTTTCATTCGACGGTTCCAGTTTTCGGCATAAGTTTCGATGCAGACCGCCATGTTATCCATCTCTGCGATCCGAACAACGGCCTCCAAATATTTTCCGGTATCATCCGGCAGTGGTCCGCTAAATTGCGGAATTCCGGTGCGGAAGAGCTCCTTTACGGAGGGCGAGGGCTTGGAAAGCGGAGTGCCGGGGGGAAGGTCTCCGCCCAGACCCATCACGATTTGGTTCTCCTTTTGAGCGACAACATAGAGATCGCGCAATCCGACCGTCTCGGCGTAGGCATTCAGTTGTTCCGTCAATTGTTGATATGCCGGGTTCGATGAGTCCGAAGCATCGAAAGTCAACCGTGCGGTTCGCTCCGAATTCAGGGCTTTAGCCACGCTGTTAGCCTGCTGGAGAAGTTGGGTTCGTTCGCGTTTTTGCGCCTCATCTTTCCACGAAACAGCCAGCCAAACACCTAAACAGATGATCAGCACATACAGAACCGCGATAATTCTCAATTGGCGCTCTATTTTCATACGAGTCAATCTGTAAGGATCCATACGAACACCACCTAAGCGATGTACAGGTAACATGATTGCGCGAGATTAAGCAACATTTCGCCGGAGAAAATTATCAAAGCTAAAAAGACTAAATCATGATCAACCAAAAAATGGATAGAAAGGGAGCGGTTTCGTTCAACGGGGTGTGCTCCGAATTTCGGATACGCTTTTTGACCGCCCCTTCTGAAGAAGATTTAAAAAACGCCCATTTGCCGCAGAAAATAGAGAATCAAGAGCAGCATAACGCCAATAATGGCCATTTTGATCAGATTTGACAGAAATTTGGCAAAAAGAACAATCCCGATAATGACCACCGCCGCGATGAGAACAAGCGATATCGTCGGATTCAGATTTTTTGCCATTTCTATGAATTTGTCCATAAGGCAAGCTATCGTCATGATTTTACGCCGAATGGCAACAAAAAAAGGCTCGCGTTCGCGAGCCCTTGAAAACGTGGCGAGGATGACGGGACTCGAACCCGCAACCTCCAGCGTGACAGGCTGGCGCTCTAACCAATTGAGCTACACCCCCGTTG
>JAFGWS010000149.1 GCA_016937035.1 Pontiellaceae bacterium | reverse complement strand
CAAGTCGGCAAGAGTCAATATTATACGCAACAGCTTCATATTAGGTTCATTGTGTCGATCATTCATTCAAACGTTGGGACAGTAGTGTTCTTAATCCGGTAATCTTCACCGATAACAATCATACCGCCGGGCAGATTCGTGTAGAGCGTGCGGAAAAGCTCTTCGCTTTCCTTGAGTGAACGCAGGGTTTCGGCGTTCGTGTCGTTCGTATTGCTATCCTTCATCCTCAAATGCCTCCGCTGAACATAAACAAAACCAATCGCGCTCGTTTTCGGGTTTCTGCATTTACACTGGTTAAAAAGAAACGAGTGCAGACCTGAGATTAGAATCGATGGACAAAGTAGCTCATGCCGTGTTTTTTGAAGAGCAAATTCTGGACTGAAACCCACTTTTCTTGGAAGAAAAGGCATCCTGAGAGGTCGAGGTGGAAAGCACCCATTCGGCGGTACGGATAAAAAAATGAAAAAAATACTCCGAATGGATAACGTTCCCTCCGGAGCCCTCGTATTGATAAGCGAACCCAATAATTTTCATAGGGCAACGCAACAACCCAAGTGAACCCATCACGTTGCAGCCCGCATTACTCCGGCCCCGCCTTAACCCAGCGGGGCTTTTCTTTTGCGAACACAAAAAAATGCAAACCCGAAGGTTTGCATTTTTCTGTTATCGAGCCCCGGTTTTCTCTTATTCCGTCAGCCCGAAACCAAACGGGAAGAGCGGGTTTTCTTTTCCGTCGCCCTTGTTGATCGGGAGCTGATCGATGGAGCGCGGCCACGTGAAGGAAAGTTTTCCGGTGAACGGATAATCGCCGAACAGAACATCCGAGACTCCCTGACCTTCGGTTCCCGGTAGCCAAGCGGCGACAAAAGCATCCGCTTGATCCAGCACATCGTTGATGATCAACGGACGTCCGGAGAGCAGCACCACAACCACCGGAATACCGGAGGCTTTGAGGTTGTTCACGGCCGCCAGCTCGGCGGGGGCCAGCTTCAGCTCGCGGCTGTCGCCGCTGCCTTCGGCGTACGGCGGCTCTCCCACAACCACAATGCCGATATCCGCACCGTTTGCGCCGGTTCCGTCCTTCGAATAGGTGACGGAGGTTTGGTCGGAAACGCTCTTCTTAATGGCTGAAAGAATGGTGGTTCCGCCGGTTGTAACGTTGCCCGACTGGCCCTGCCACTGAACAGTCCATCCGCCGCATTGAACACCGATATTGTCTGCCGCCTGTCCGGCGACGTGAATTCGGCCCAGCGTTTTTGAAACCGGCAGCGTCTGTTTTTCGTTTTTGAGCAGGACGAGCGATTCGCGCACCGCCTGCCGCGCCACGGCCCGATGCTCATCCGAGCCGAACTGCGCCTGCAGCACCGGATTGCCTTCGCCGACATAGTCTTCGTCCATCATTCCCATAGCAAACTTTACCCGCAAAATGCGGAATACCGCGTCATCGATTCGCGACATCGGCACGGTGCCTTCTTCGACCAGTTGTTTAAGCAGTGTGAAGAATTCGCGGTAACCGTTCGGCTCCATCGCCATATCCATCCCCGCATTAATCGAAATGGCGATGGCCTTTTTATAGTCGGGATCAAGTTGGCGAATCGCGTCCCAATCGGAAATCAGGAAGCCTTCAAAATTCATTTCGCCTTTCAGCACATCGGTGAGCAGATATTTATTCGCGGAGCATTTAAGTCCGTTCCAGCTGCTGTATGAAGGCATCATCGTGAGCGCACCCGCATGAATGGCGTCCTCATAGGGGAAAAGGTGAATTCTTCGGAACGTCTCTTCGTCGCACTGCGTATCGCCCTGATCCCAGCCCCAACGATTTCGAGCGCTTCCTGCAACCGTTCCGCCGTCGCCCGCAAAATGCTTTGCACAGGCGAGTACAGACTCCGCGCCGGCAAGGCCGTCGGCCTGAAGCCCCAGCACATACGCCTCGCCGAGTCGGCTTACGAGCTCAGGATCTTCTGAGAAGCCTTCATAGGTTCGTCCCCAGCGCTCATCCTGCGGAACCGTAACGCAGGGCGCAAAGGTCCATTGAATGCCCGTTGCGCGCATCTCTTTTGCGGTAATTTGACCGATCTGTTTCACCAGCTTGGGATTATCCGCACAGCCCAGCGCAATATTATGGGGGAAAATAACTGCACCGATCACATTGTTGTGTCCGTGTACGGCGTCGATTCCATACAGCAATGGAATGCCGAGCCGAGTTTTTGACGCCAACTGCTGGAGCGATTCATAGTGATCGGTCCACACCTCCATGCTGTTTCCGGCGGCCGGGTCCGACCCACCGCCGCTGAGGACAGATCCCAGATAATAAGTCTGAACATCCGTCGGATCTTTCAACCCGGCACTGTCCGCCTGTACCATCTGACCGATCTTTTCATCCAAGGTCATTTTATTCAGCAGTTCACGAGCCGGCTCATCATAGCGCGACAACCCGGCGGGCCTGCTCGCACATGAAACCAACAGCCCCAAAACGAAAATACCCAGCCCGGCGTTCAGCATCTTTTTTTTATTCATCCATCCATCCCCCAAGATTGTTTTCATATCCATATATCTATGGCATGCAGAACATAGTTGCCGGACCGCAGCGCCGCAAGCCATTTGAAAAAACAATGTACGCTACGGCTTGCGTACAATTATTTTCCTGATACCCTGTTTTACTAAATATTTTGGCGAGGACTCGTGGTAATAATCACTGCTGGCTCTCTTTATAACCACAGCATACTGAGGATTACGGAGGGGGCTGGTTTTCGTTTCTTCGTCTCAAAACCATAAAAGAGGTAGGCAACAATGAAGAAAAGAACGCTGACGCTGATGATCTGCGGAGCAATGGCAGCCGCACTTTGTCATGGACAAGAACAACCTGGACCGACCGCCGGAGGATTTGGAGGTTTTGGTGGAATGGGCGGCGGTGCCCCGGGCGGCATGCGGCCCGCTGGAGGCGGTGCCGCAGGAGGCTTCGGTGGAATGGGCGGCTTCGGTGGAATGGGCGGCGGACAACAAGCCGCAGCGACTCCCTGGATCGAGGAGGGCTACGACGACCATCAGCACATGATGGATGTACTGGGCATCAAGACCCTGCGTCCGGGCAAGGACGGCGGCAACCAAACCGGCCCCGGATTTGATGAAGCCACAGCGAACGACTGGATGCCTACGATTCCTAATGCACTGCTCCTGAAAAACGGAACGAAAGTAACCACCCCAGAGCAGTGGACCAAGCGCAGAGCCGAAATCCTTGAAGACTTTGAGCGCGAAGTGTACGGACGCATTCCGGACAACGTTCCGGGCGTTACCTGGGAAGTGACCGCAACCACCGAAGGCAGCGTCGGCGATTTTAAGACCATCACGAAAACCCTCGTGGGCCATGTCGACAACAGCGCCTTCCCGGAGATTACTGTCGATATCCAAGCGAGTGTCACCGTTCCCGCCGATGCGACCGGAGCACTTCCGGTCCTGCTCCAGTTCGGCGGCGGATTCGGCGGAATGGGCGGCGGTGGCGGCGCTGTGAATACTGACGGTGTTCCGTATCAGGCGCTCAGTCACGGTTGGGGCTACGGTACGATCAATCCCGGCAGCATTCAGGCCGACCGTGGTGGAAACGCCCTGCGTCAAGGCATCATCGGTCTGACCAACAAGGGACAACCCCGTAAGCCGGACGACTGGGGCGCACTTCGCGCTTGGGGCTGGGGCGTGAGCCGTTTGCTTGATTTCTTTGAAGCCAATCCCGACATGAAGGTTGATCCGCTCAAAGTGGGGATCGAAGGCGTATCGCGCTACGGCAAGGCCGCTCTGGTCACCCAGGCGTTCGATCCGCGCGTCGGCGTTGCACTGGTCGCCTCTTCCGGCGAAGGCGGTGCGAAGCTTCATCGCCACGACTATGGCGAAGCGGTTGAAAACCTTACCGGTGACGGCGAATATCACTGGATGGCCGGCAACTTCCTGAAATACGGGGCGGCCGACATTAACGGAAAATCCATGAATGCGTCCGACCTTCCGGTCGACTCCCACGAGCTGATTGCCCTGTGCGCCCCGCGTCCCTGCTTCATCAGCTACGGCGTTCCTTCGGGCGATCCGGCCTGGGTTGATGCTCCCGGCAGCTACCGTGCAGGCATCCTGGCCTCGAAGGTCTATCAAGTACTCGGAAAAGAAGGCTATGGCTACGACGTGGCGGATTGGGTTCATGAACCGCTCCCTGAAGTCGGCACGCTCATGGGCGGCGATCTGGCCTTCCGTCAACACGAAGGCGGCCACACCTCTGCGCCGAACATTCCCCACTTCTTCAATTGGGTTGTAAAATACATCAACTCCTCCTCGGAGCCTGTGAGTACTGAGTCCGCCCAGGCGGCAGCGACCATTCCCGCAGGGGAAACCATGTTCTATGCGTCGCACAGCCTGATGTGGGACGTTCCTCCGCCGCTCGAAGAAATGGTGGCGGCGTACGGAATCGAAGGACACAAGCTCGACATCCAGCGGATGGGCTTCTCCCGCACCTCCCAGTTCTGGGACCAGGCCGAAGCACAGAGCCAGGCCAAGCAGGCTCTGCAGGCCGGGAAGACCGATGTATTTGTCATGTCCCCCATGGACATGCCCGATGAGGGCGTTGAAGGCTTTGTCATGATGGGTGTCCTGCAGAATCCGGATATGCGCTTCTTTGTCCAGAACAACTGGGCAGGTTTCAACAACGACGGACAGCTGGCACGCCAGTCGATGATGATGATGGGCCAGCTTAAGACCTGGGACCAGAGCACCTTGGAAGACCTCAAGACCCTGAACACCACCTGTGAAAAGGCGTTTGAGGACCAGGTAAAGGAAATCAACGCGAAGCTGGGCCGCGATGCGCTCTTCATCATTCCGACCTCTCAAGCCAATACCGAACTCCGTGAACGGATCATCCGCGGCGAGTTCCCGGGCCTCACCAAGCAATCGCAGCTCTTCCTGGACCAGATCGGCCATCCGACGCCTCCATTGGTTGCGCTGAATGCCTATCTGCATTTTGCGACGATCTACGGACGCAGCCCGGTTGGACTGCCGATGCCGTCGATCCTGAAAAATCCCAGCCATCCGGAATGGAACGAGGAAATGAACACCGCCCTTCAGGAACTGGCGTGGAAAACCGTCATCAACTATCCGCTCAGCGGGGTTAAGGCGACAGCGACGGCGGCTCCAGAAAGAAAACCCGTCGTCAAACAGACAACCACCGCCGTGAAGGCTACAACGATTCCCGAAGGTAAAAAGATGTTTTATGCATCTCACAGCCTGATGTGGGATACGCCGCCCTATCTGGAACAGATCGTTGAAGCCTACGGCATCGAAGGTCACGAGCTCGACATCCAGCGGATGGGCTTCTCCCGAACCTCTCAGTTCTGGGATCAGGCTGAAGCACAAAGCCAGGCCAAGCAGGCCCTGCAGGCCGGCAAGACCGATGTGTTTGTCATGTCGCCCATGGACATGCCCGACGAGGGCGTTGAGGGCTTTGTCATGATGGGCGTCCTGCAGAATCCCGACATGCGCTTCTACGTCCAGAACAACTGGGCGGGATTCAACAATGACGGACAGCTGGCACGCCAGTCGATGATGATGATGGGCCAGCTCAAGACTTGGGATCAGAGCACCTTGGAAGACCTCAAGACACTGAACACAACCTGTGAAAAGGCCTTTGAGGACCAGGTTAAGGAAATCAATGAAAAACTGGGTCGCGAAGCGCTCTTCATTATTCCGACCTCCCAGGCCAATACCGAACTCCGCGAACGGATCATCCGCGGCGAGTTCCCGGGCCTTACGAAGCAATCGCAGCTCTTCCTCGACCAGATCGGCCATCCGACGGTTCCGCTGGTCACGTTGAATGCCTACCTGCATTTCGCGACGATCTACGGTCAGAGCCCGGTCGGATTGCCCATGCCGTCGCAGCTGAAGGCCGCCAACAATCCGGAATGGGACGAGGACTTCAACCGCGCTCTTCAGGAACTGGCGTGGAAAACGGTCATCAACTATCCGCTCAGCGGCGTTAAAGCACCCTAATTGATTCCACCCTCATAAGGAATAAGAGGCTCCCTGAAAGCGGGAGCCTCTTTTTTTTGTCCGAACTGATACGACGGACCCGTTTTAAACAACTTCCGGAAAATCAGCGCATAGAAAGCTGCATATCTTTTGACTGCTCTGTCGTTTTGTATTATCAGCCGATGGGCCGGATGGGGCTGGACACGTCGGTTGGTCTGTATTTTGATGCGGAATCAGAAAGGATCGGGGGATGAAGAGAGTGTGGGCAAAAACGGTATTTCCGTTTTGTTTTTCAGCAGCTGCAGTATTGCTTCTGACAGGATGTGTGTCGGGCGGGCAAGAACCGCGTATGCTCGAAATTGACCCCAGGCCCTCGACTCATGACCCGGTTATGATCGAACAGAACAACACCTATTATCTCTTCTGCACCGGCGGCAACATTCCGATCTGGACATCCACCAACATGGTGGAATGGACGCGCGAAGGCACCGTATTTGATACTCTCCCTGAATGGGTTAAAGAAGAACTCCCACGCACGGAAGAAGCCTGGGCTCCGGATATCTCCTATTTTAACGGGCGTTACCACCTCTACTATTCCCTCTCCAGTTTCGGTGTGAATGAGTCGGCCATCGGACTGGCTGTAAACCGAACACTCGACCCCGAAAGCCCCGACTATAAATGGGAAGATCGTGGCATGGTGATCCGCTCACGGCCCGGAGAAACCGACTTCAATGCGATCGATCCCAATATTATTGTAATCGACGAAGACAACATCTGGCTTTCCTGGGGCAGCTTCTGGGGAGGAATCATGATTCGGAAGATTGATCCGGCAACCGGAAAAGCATCGAGGGAAGATGCCTCGACTTATGCGATTGCCAGCCGACCACGGGAACTCGAACCCCGGACACCCCCCACCGAGGGCGCGATAGAGGCTCCGTTTATTATTCAGCGCGATGGCCATTTTTATCTGTTTGCCTCGTATGACTTCTGCTGCCGGGGAGCCAACAGTACATACAATATACGCGTGGGCCGCTCAAAAAACATCACGGGTCCCTACTTTGACAAAGAAGGAATCTCCATGAACGACGGCGGCGGAAGCATGGTTCTTCAGGCCACAACGCCCAATTGGAAAGGTCCGGGCCATGAAGCGATCTTCCGTGAAGACGGGCAGGATTATCTGGTTTTCCACGCGTATGATGGAAATAACGGTCGCGTTCGACTGCATATCTCAACCCTCGTCTGGGAAAAAGGGTGGCCCCGAGCCGCGCTGCTTCCATAAATAAGGAAACCCACTTGATTGACAAAGCTGTATAAACTGAAACACACTCAATAGTTGGTTTGAATGGGGGACCATCTGACCAGCTCAAACTACCAACATAGGGAGAAGAAAATGAAAAACCACAATACATTCCTGCTGGCACTGGGTATAACCGGGCTGGCATCGCTCGGGGCCCAGGCCCAGAACCCGCTCATCATGGACCAGTTTACCGCCGACCCCTCGGCCCATGTGTTCGACGGCAAGATCTATGTGTATCCATCGCACGATATTCTGGCTCCGGAAGGCGTACGGCAAGACTGGTTCTGCATGGAAGACTACCACGTCTTTTCGTCCGAAAACCTGATCGATTGGACCGACCACGGCGTCATGTTCGACCAAACCAACGTCACCTGGCTGAATGGTCGGAAAGGGTACGACATGTGGGCGCCGGACTGCGTGGAAAAAGACGGCACCTACTATTTCTATTTCCCGGTGGGCGGACGGACCGGCGTGGCCACCTCCCCGACGCCCCACGGTCCGTGGACCGTTCTCGACCAACCGGTGAACGGTCCGCGCGGAATCGATCCGTGCGTGTTCAAGGACGACGATGGCTCGTACTACATGTTTAACGGCGGCATCACGGTCGGTAAGCTCAGAGATAACATGGTGGAAGTGGAAAATAAACAGGGTCAAATTGGACAGGAACGCATTGCCAATCTGCCGTCACCCGGTTTGATCGAAGGCTCCTGGGCCTTCAAGCGGAACGGGAAGTATTACCTGACCTATCCCCATGCGGTTAGAGACGAAGAGGGCAAAGAAGCCGAACGTCTCGAATATTCCATGGCCGACAACGTCTGGGGACCCTATACTTGGATGGGCGTCATCCTTGATCAGAGCGAAAGCGGTTGCTGGACGGTTCATCACTCCATTCTCGAATACAAGGACCAGTGGCTTCTTTTCTACCACGACAGGGATCTCTCCCCGGACTTCGACAAGAACCGTTCGATCCGTGCTGATTTCATCTATTTCAATGAAGACGGCACCATCAAGAAGGTGACCCCCACCCTGCGCGGCGTCGGTACACCTGACGCAAAAAGCAAGCTGCAGATCGATCGCTACAGCGCCATCAGCGAAAAAGGCGCCAAAGTGGACTTCATCAACCGAGAAGACACCTTCAAAGGTTGGAAAACAATCATGACCGAAGAAAAGGCCTGGATTAAGTTTGACCGCGTTGACTTCGGCAAGAAAACACTGAAGTCGGTCACCGTACAGGCCTGCTCTACCGAAGGTGCAACCGTTGAAATCCGCCTTGGCAAAGAAGACGGCACGCTGTTGACCACCGTTGAAATTCCGAAGGGTGAAGAGATGAAGGCAGCAACTGCTGCACTGAAGACCATTCCGGAAGGCGAAAAGGATCTCGTCGTTGTCCTGACCAAGGGCAAAGCCGAAATTGACTGGGTCAGCTTCGAATAACTTCCGTCTATTCTAATCCTGCAAGGGAGGTTCTCACAAGGGACCTCCCTTTTAATTTCATTACAGGATTGGCCGCGCTCAAGGCGATCCGCTATACCAGCGCGCATGCATTCGATAGAAGAGAAAGAAAACGCGCTGCTTCAGGCGCTGAAAAAACACCCCAAACTGGCGATCGCCTATTCCGGGGGAGTGGATTCCACGTATCTGGCCGCCTGTGCCCATGAGGCTCTGGGAGACAATGCGATCCTCATAATCGCCGATTCGCCGTCGATCCCCCGCGAGGAACTGGCCGAAGCCATCGCTATGGCCGAGAAATACGGCTGGAACCTCCACGTGATTCAAACCCGCGAGCATGAAAATGAAGCCTACCTGCAAAACAAAGGCGACCGATGCTTCCACTGTAAGAACGAACTCTTCATCCGCATGAAGGCCGTACTGGATGCATCAGCGGGTCTTGTGCTTGCACATGGTGCCATTGAAGATGATAAGGACGATATACGCCTAGGCACACAGGCGGCCGCCAATCACGGAGTGATTGCTCCGCTGCAGGATGCCGGCCTCTATAAAAGCGAAATCCGTGCACTGAGTGAACGACGCGGCCTGCCGACCGCCCGAAAAGCCTCCTTCGCCTGCCTCGGCTCGCGCTTTCCCACCGGAACGCGTATTGAGTTGGAGGCTATGTCACAGGTGGAAAGCGCCGAAAACATTCTGCGCGCACACGGCTACCGCCAATACCGCATCCGCCACCATGATAACCTCTGCCGGATTGAAATAGACCCCGCCGACTTTAACAAACTCATGAGCGAGCGGATCGAACTGGTCGCCGCCATCAAAAAAACCGGCTACCGCTTTGTTACCCTCGACCTTGCCGGTTACACCATGGGATCAAGCACATAAGCCGATGAACAACTGAATGGAAAGAAATCCTATGAGCGATCTGCCCCACTGCCCAGAATGCAATTCCGAATTCTGCTACGAAAATCAAAACCTGCTCTGCTGCCCTGACTGCGGACACGAATGGAATCCTGTCGTCCATGATGATGATTCTACAAGCAATGCGCTCGCCGTTAAAGATTCCGGCGGCAACTTGTTGCAGGATGGCGACACGATAACGATCATCAAAGACCTCAAGGTTAAGGGGGCCTCACAGCCGCTCAAGATGGGAACCAAGGTCAAGGGCATCCGCCTCGTTGAAGGGGAT
>JAFGWS010000025.1 GCA_016937035.1 Pontiellaceae bacterium | reverse complement strand
GGGTTGCGGAGCGGTCAAACGCAGCAGACTGTAAATCTGCCCTCTACGAGTTCGATGGTTCGAATCCATCCCCCACCACCATCTTGAGCCAGTACCTAGCCGTACTGGCTTTTTTTTGGGGGATGGAGTGCAAGTGTCAAATGATTTCGATTGCGAAGGCGTCCGGGTTTGTGGAGGATGTCGGGCATGAAAAAACGGCATGAAGAAGGATCGATTGATTCCCTGACGATATATAAGAGGTTGCTTCCCTTTGTGAGGCCGTACCGGGGTCGACTGTTCGCCGGGATTGTCTGCAGCATGCTGTTCGGTGGGGCGACCTTCGGGGTGCTGATTGTGCTCTATTGGGCGCTCGGCCTGATTTCCGGCGAAGATCTTGCAAACGGACACATCCCCACCGAATTGACCCAGGTGGAGGGCGACGCCGGCGGGATTGGTCTGAGACGGTTGTTGATGGCGGTGTCGTTTGTTCCGTTAGCGGCGCTGTTGCGGGGCCTGCTGTTCTTTGCCGGAAAATATTTGGTGGAATGGGTGGGCAACCGGACGGTCAATGATCTGCGCAACAAACTCTTCGGCCATATCCACACCCTGCCGATGCAGTTTTTCGGAAGCTCCCGCGTAGGCGACCTGATTTCTCGAGTAACCAGCGATACCAGCCTCCTCAACCAACTGGTTTCCAACGTGATCGGAGACCTGATCCGCGAGCCGTTCACCCTCATCGGTTGCGTTGCTGCGATGTTTTATCTCGACTGGAAGCTGACTATCGTGGCGTTGGTGGTCTTCCCGGTGTGTATATTGCCGATCATGCTGATTGGGCGCCGTATCCGCAAAGCCTCCAAGCGCGGCCAGCAGAGCATTGGCGACATGCTTTCTGTGGTGCAGGAATCGGTGGGCGGGGCTCTGGTGGTCAAGGCCTTCCAGACCGAGGCGGAAGAGACGGATCGCTTCCGAAATTTTAACTTCCGCTACTTCAAGATGACGATGAAGCAGGCCCGCTCCAAGAACATGAACGAACCGATCATGGAGTTTCTCTCCGCCATCGGCATGGCGGGCGTGGTCGTGTATGCCTATGTCGAAAACCTCTCCTTAGCCCTGCTGGTCTCGTTTGCCGTGGCCATGGTTTCAATGTACAAGCCGGTCAAAAAACTCAGTGAGATCCATATGCGGATCCAACGGGCCGCACCGGGGGCCGAACGCGTCTTCGAAATCCTGGACATTGAAAACTCCATCGCCGACAGGCCGGGTGCAACGCCTTTCGCGGAGCCGGTGGCCAGCATTGATTTCCGTTCCGTCTGCTTCGCCTACGATGAAAAGCAGGTTCTCGACGGCGTCGACTTGCAGGTGCGTGCCGGCCAATGTGTCGCCTTTGTCGGCAGCTCGGGTGCGGGTAAGACCACGCTGGTCAATCTGCTGCCCCGCTTCTTTGATGTCACCGGCGGGCGGATCGAAATCAATGGTCGCGATGTCCGCGACTTCACCGTGCATTCCCTGCGTGAACAGATTGGTGTGGTGACTCAGCAGACCGTGCTTTTCAATCGCAGCGTGGCCGAAAATATTGCTTACGGTTCAAAAGACGCGACGAGGGGGCAGATCGAGCTGGCCGCCCGCCGTGCCAACGCCCACACGTTTATTATGGAGTTGGAGCATGGCTACGACACGGTGATCGGCGAGCGCGGATCGCGGCTTTCCGGCGGTATGGCCCAGCGCGTCGCCATCGCCCGCGCTCTGCTCAAGAATCCGCCGATTCTGATCCTTGATGAAGCCACCAGCGCCTTGGATACGGAATCGGAACGGCTGGTGCAGGAGGCGCTCGACGAGCTGATGAAAAACCGCACCGTTTTTGTGATCGCGCATCGTCTTTCCACCGTGGCCAAGGCCGATTGCATCTATGTCATGGAGCAGGGGCGGATC
The DNA here is from genome assembly GCA_016937035.1 of Pontiellaceae bacterium. The sequence goes on along the minus strand of JAFGWS010000025.1, from coordinate 17,609 downwards.
GTCGAGAAGGGGACCCATCAAGAGCTGTTGCTTCAGGGTGGAAAATACAAATACCTCTACGATATCCAGTTCGACGAATAGCACTCCGAAAATATTACAATCTTGCAGTTGACGGACCTCGGAATACACGGAAACACCCGCGTATAATGTAAAACGAGCCTTCTCGTCTGATCCCAGTTTGAGGTTTTCTTCGAACTTCCCCTTTTGCCGTCACTTCAACTCATTGGGGGGCTCTAAATTGAGTCATATGCCTGCTTGTCAATAGATAGGGCAGTCGGTAGATTCTGCGCTTTTCGAATATTACGTATTACATATTACTTATTACGTACTGTGAGGTGCGTATTGCTTTTTTGGGGGATCACTCGGTACGCAATACGTATTGCGCAGCAGAAAGGCAGCTATGTTTAAAGAAGTCTCCAGTCGAGTCAGTTTTCCCGAGATGGAAGAAGCGGTGATCCAGCTCTGGAAGGAGCAGGATACGTTCAAGAAGTCGATGGAAAATCGGAAGGGCGGTTCGGAGTTTGTTTTTTATGACGGACCTCCGTTTGCCACCGGGCTGCCGCATTATGGGCATCTGCTCGCCGGAACCATCAAGGACATCATTCCCCGTTACCAGGCGATGCGCGGCCACTATGTTTCGCGCCGCTTCGGCTGGGACTGCCACGGCTTGCCGATCGAGGCGTTGGCGCAGGAGGCGCTGGGTCTGGCGGGTGCGCCGGCAATTAAAGAAGCGGGCGTTGATGTGTTTAACGAGCAATGCCGCTCGATGGTGACCCAATATGTCGAGGAGTGGGAAAAGACGGTCACGCGCATGGGCCGCTGGGTCGATTTCAAGAACGACTACAAGACCATGGATACGCCGTTCATGGAGACCATCTGGTGGGTCTTCTCACAGTTGTGGGAACAGGGCCGCATCTACAAGGCGCACCGCATCATGCCTTACAGCTGGAAGCTTAACACGCCGCTCTCCAACTTTGAGGCCGGGCGAAATTACCAGGATGTGCAGGACCCGGCAGTCACCGTCCGCGTTAAGCTGATCGATTTTGAATTTGAAAACGCCAGCGCGCTGATCTGGACAACCACGCCCTGGACGTTGCCGAGCAATCTGGCGATCTGCGCCGGGCCGGAGATCGACTATGTCGCGATCCGGGACCGCGAGACGCACGAGATATTTGTACTGGCGCAGGCGCGGCTGGCGGCTTACTACAAGTCGGAGGAGGAGTATGAAATCCTCAAGTCCTACAAGGGGTCCGAACTGAAGGGGCTGAAATATGAGCCCATCTTCGACTTTTTTGCCGACAATCCCAATTCGTTCCAGATCCTGAACGACGGTTTTGTTTCCACGGAGGATGGTACGGGGATTGTGCATATGGCGCCGGCCTACGGCGAGGATGACTACCGCATCTGTCGCGAGGCCGCTATTCCGCTGGTCGATCCGCTCGATGACGATTGCAGATTTACCCGTCAGGTTCCCGACTATGCGGGGCAGTTCTGCAAGGATGCCGACAAGGAAATTATCCGCGCCCTCAAGCATGGCGGCAAGCTGATCCATCAATCGACGATCCAGCACAGCTATCCCTTCTGCGAACGCACCGATACGCCGCTGATCTACCGAGCGATCGACGCGTGGTACGTGCGGGTCGAGGATTTGCGCGACCGGATGCTCGCCAACAATGGGCAGGTGCTCTGGATGCCCGACTATGTCGGCGAAAAGCGGTTCGCCAACTGGCTCGCCGAGGCCAAGGACTGGAACATCAGCCGCAACCGCTTCTGGGGCTCGTGCATCCCGGTGTGGGTCAACGTCGAGGACAAGGACGACATGATCTGCGTATCGTCGATCGCCCAGCTGGAGGAGTTGTCGGGCCAAAAGGTCGAGGACCTGCACAAGCACTTTGTCGATCAGATCGTTATCGAGAAGGATGGCAAGACGTACAAGCGCACGCCGGAGGTGCTCGACTGCTGGTTTGAGTCGGGTTCGATGCCGTATGCGCAAAACCATTATCCCTTCGAGAACAAGGAACATTTCGAGGCCAACTTTCCGGCGGACTTTATCGCCGAAGGGCTCGATCAGACCCGCGGCTGGTTTTACACGCTGATGGTGCTTTCGACGGCGCTGTTCGATAAGCCGGCGTTTAAGAACGTGGTGGTAAACGGGTTGGTGCTGGCCGAGGACGGACTGAAAATGTCGAAGCGCCTGAAAAACTATCCCGATCCGGTCCACGTCATCAACGAATACGGGGCCGACGCGCTGCGGCTCTACATGATCTATTCGCCGGTGGTGCGCGCGGAGTCGCTGCGCTTTTCGGAAGAGGGCGTCAAGAATTCCCTGCGCCACTTGCTCCTGCCGTGGTGGAACGCCTACAGCTTCTTTGTTACCTACGCCAACATCGACGGCTGGACGCCTGCGCAGTCGGTGGCACAGCGCGACAACCTGATGGATCGCTGGATCCATAGTTCACTGGCGCGGCTGGAACAGCAGGTGACTGAGGCAATGGACCGCTACGACCTGCAGGCCGCCGTCCGTCCGTTCGTGCAGTTCATCGAAGACCTGACCAACTGGTACATCCGGCGCTCGCGCCGCCGCTTCTGGAAGAGCGAGGACGACGCCGACAAGGGGCAGGCCTATTCGACGCTGTACGAAGCGCTGCTCGGCCTCTGCAAGATTGCCGCGCCCTTCACGCCGTTCATTGCGGAGACGATTTATCAGAACCTGCGAACAGACGACATGCCCGAGTCCGTCCACCTGTGCGATTTTCCGACTGCTGCCGATGCGAAGCGCGATGAGGTGCTGGAAGGGCAAATGGCGCTGGTGATGAGTGCCGTGGAGCAGGGGCGTACGCTGCGCGGCGAATACAAAATTAAGAACCGCCAGCCGCTCTCCAAGATGCACGTCGTCTGCGATGATGACAAACTGCTCGCCAATATTCAGGAGCTGGAGAGCCTGATTTCCGATGAGCTGAATGTCCGCGAAGTCGTCTTTGGTACGGACTCCTCAGAGCTGGCGACGGTTCAGGCCAAGCCCAATTTCAAGCAGCTTGGACCCAAGCTGGGACCGATGATGAAGAAAGCGGTCCCGCTTATCAACAGCCTGACCGGCAAGCAGATCGGCGCGATCATGTCCGGTCAAAGCGTTGAGATTGAATTGGAAGGAACCAGTCTGAAGCTGGTTGCGGCCGATATCGACGTGGTGCGCAATCCGAAGGAAGGCATGGCGGTCAGCGCAGCGGGATCGCTGGTGGTGGGGCTGGATACGCAGCTTAATGAGGATCTGATTACGGAAGGGTTGGCCCGCGAATTCATCCACACGATCCAGAACATGCGTAAGGAGATGGATCTGGAGGTTACGCAGCGCATTCGCATTACGTATCAGGGCGATGATGCTATTGGCACGGCAGTTGCTGAATATCAGGAGTATATTGAATCGGAAACCCTCGCGCTGTCGTGTGAAGCCACTGCCGGCGGGGGGGATTTCGAGGCGGAATGGGAGCTGAACGGGCGCCCCTGTAAGCTTTCAATTTCGGCGTGTTAAGAATAAGCGGATATGTAGGTTGACAGGGTGGGGGGCAGATGATAAATACGCACCCCTTTTAATTCGGGAAGGGCTGACTTTACTGGAGATTTAAAGAAAATGGCTACCAAGAAAACTGCTGAGAAAGCACCGGCCAAGAAGGTCGCTGCAAAAAAGACCGCTGCGAAAACGAAGACCTCTTCCGGGGCCGCTCTTGTGGCGCGTTCCAGTGGCGGTCCGCTCACCGGAAAAATTGCCAAGAGCAAGTTTTTTACCCAGAAGCAGTTGAAGGAACAGCTTCGCCGTCTGTTGGAACTCCGCGAACGTGTGACCGGTGAAATCATTTCGATCAACCGCGACTCACTGAGCAATATGGAGCCCGATCCATCACTTTCCGATCAGGGGACCGATACCTTTGATCGCGAGTTTGCGCTCAATCAGCTCAGTAATGAACAAGACGTTCTTTTTGAGGTTGATGAAGCGATTCGCCGTATTGAAAACGGTACGTACGGCATTTGTGAAATGACGCACGAACCGATCAATATAGAGCGTCTGGAGGCACTTCCTTATGTGCGCTATTCCGTGCAGGCTCAGGCTGAACTGGAACGCGGTCGCGCCACATACCGTCCTTTCGGCACGACGATTCACGGTATGTAGCCGAGGCGGCGCTGCTCCTTCGCTGGTCCGAAAAAAGAAACCCGAAACAATGCCCGAAATGACCAATTCAAACGTCGGAGGCGGTTTCGGGTTTTTTAATTTCGGGTTTTATGCTTGTTTCGTACTTCGCTGAAATTGGCGGTCGGAATTTTTCTGGAGGGATCATGTTAGCGCTCATCATAGGAATAAGTGTTGTATTACTGGATCAAATCACAAAGCAGTTGATTCGCGCTTCGTTCTGTTATCGGGATTCACTGCCGATTATTGATGGCTTCTTTAACTTGGTCTATGTCCGCAACGACGGTGCCGCGTGGAATATACTCAGCGGACACGGCATTATTCTGGTCCTGATTTCCTCGGTAGTGCTTGTTCTGGTGCTGATTTATCGCCGTTCATTCCTGACCGATTCACTGCTGCATCGCATTATTCTGGGGATTTTGATCGGTGGAATTGCAGGGAATCTGATTGACCGCATCCGCTTTGGATGGGTCACCGACTTTCTTGATTTTGAGTTCGGCTCTTATCACTATCCCTCCTTCAACGTGGCGGATTCTGCCATCTGTATTGCGGTGGGCCTCTACATGATCTCAACGTTTATCGCGCACAAAAATAAGAAGCAGACGGGGGGAGGGAGCGAGGAGAATCCGGATGGATAATTCGGAACTTCATGCTTCAGACGCTGATCGTCAGGCTTTTTTTCTGGGGGGTCCGACGGCTTCGGGAAAAAGCTCCGTCGCACACTACATTGCTGAGCACACGGGTCGAATCATCGTTTCTGCCGATTCTATGAACCTGTATCGGGGAATGGATATCGGTACGGCGAAACCCTCTGCTGCTGAGCGAACTCAGGTGAATTATTTCGGCGTTGATTTAATCGATCCAACGGAAAAGTTTAGTGTGGCGGCGTATCTGGAGGCGGTGCGCCCGGCTTTTGCCTCGGGGAGAGAAGTGATTGTTGTCGGCGGAACCGGGCTCTATATTAAATGTCTCACCGAGGGGTTTGATGATGTACCGCCTGAATGCACTCCGCTCCGGACGGAGTTAGAATCGCTCGAATTTTCTGTGCTGGAGCAGCGGGCGCGAAATGAAGCTGCGGAGCTGTACAAGGCGTTAACCGAAGATGATCGACAAAATCCGCGGCGCCTGATTCGGATTTTGGAACGCAGTGCCGCTCGTACTGCCGCCGTCTCGGCGGCTTCAGGCAGGCTGGAAGCCTGCGATACAGTGGGGAGCTGGAACAGCCGACCGAAACCGGTAATAATTGGTCTGCGGGTTGAGCGCGAGGTGCTGGTTCGTCGGATCGAAGCGCGTGTGGAAAAAATGTATGCGGAAGGGTTGCTCGATGAAGCGCGGGCGTTAATGCCGTTTAATCTTTCTGCAACGGCGTTGCAGGCGATTGGGTACGCCGAGGCGTTCGCTGTGCTGCGGGGCGAGGTAACGGAAGCGGAGGCGAAAGAAAAAACGATTATCCGCACACGGCAGCTGGCCAAACGTCAGATGACCTGGTTTCGCAATCAGTTAAATGTTGAATGGATCGATACCTCTGATTATGAGTCTATGGAGCAACTCGCTGAGGCGGTGTTGAACGCGTGGGGCAACCATGGATCCACTCCGATTTTTATCTAAACCCCTAATCAACACTAATCTTCACTAATTAGTGTCAATTAGTGAAGATTAGTGGTTTAAGTCTGATTTATGTTTGAACTATTAGAAACCAAAAGTGATGAGACCGAGAGCGTGCTGCTCGTCGGTGTACTGCTGCACGGCGGGGAAGAGTGGCGGGCGCGCGATACGATGGACGAGCTGGCGCAACTCGCTGAAAGTGCCGGCGCGGAGGTGAAGGGCCGTTTTCTGGTGCGTCAGCAAAAGATTAAGGCAGGGCACTATATCGGTTCGGGCAAGGCCGAGGAGATCGCCGACTGGATTAAGGAAAATCCCGTTTCGATGGTGGTTTTTGACGATGATCTTTCGCCGGCGCAGGGCCGTAATCTGGAGCGGGTGCTGGAAGTGCGTGTACTCGATCGAACACAGCTGATTCTCGATATTTTTGCGCAGCGCGCCCGTACGAAAGAGGGTTGTCTTCAGGTCGAACTCGCTCAGCATCAATATCTTCTGCCGCGCCTGCGGCGCATGTGGACTCATTTGGAGCGACAGCAGGGCGGTATCGGGTTGCGCGGTCCAGGGGAGACACAGCTCGAAGTGGACCGCCGCCGAATTAATGAAATGATCGGCTCGCTCAAACGCGATCTGGAGCAGGTGCGCGCACGGCGTTCAGAGCAGCGGCGTGGGCGGCGTCGGCACGGCTGGGCATTGGTTTCCATTGTCGGCTATACCAACGCCGGGAAATCGACGCTGCTGAACCGAATCTCCGGTGCCGATATTTATGCGGAGGATCAGCTCTTTGCTACGCTCGATCCCACAACGCGCCAAGTGGATCTTCCCAATCATGAGCCGATGCTGATGACCGACACGGTGGGGTTTATTCAAAAGCTGCCGCACCATTTGGTCGACTCTTTTAAGGCGACGCTCGAAGAAGTAGTTGAGGCCGATCTGCTGGTGCATGTAATCGATGCCTCGCACCCTCAAGTGGATACGCAGATAGAGTCGGTGCACAAGGTGCTCGACGAGATCGGTGCGCTGGATAAGCCCATGCTCTATGTCTTCAACAAGATCGATGACGAAAAGGGCCGCAATGCCGCGAAGCGACTGATGCGCCAGTTCCCTAAATCGGTGGCGATTTCCGCGCGGTCGGGCGAGGGGATTGATCTGTTGTTCGACGAGCTGTCGGACTGTCTGAAAGGCCGCAAGGTGACGTTGCGTCTCTCTATTCCGCTGAGCGAAGGCAAGCTGATTGCTGCCTTGCAGAAAAATTCATCGATTCTGGAGCAGGATTACGAGGGCGGATGCGCTGATCTTCTCGTGCGTGTATCGCCTCAGTTGGCCCCCCAATGTCGGCCCTTTGAGGTGGCGGAAGCGTAACGGAAAATTTCCGGGGGGAATCGAACTGAGGCGTTTCTTCGTAAAGAAGGGTTGGTTTGTTCTGAAAGAAGCGATACCGTCTGAAGCTTTCAGAAACGATGAGGAAGAGATATGCCGTATAAGAAGGTGAAGAGTGAAGTTGAGGCGCTGAAGCGTGAGCTTGAGCGCTTTCCGAAAGAGACCGGTAAACTGGAAGAGATGCTTGATCATGCGGGCGAGAGCATAGAGCACTACACTCCTGAAGCCGTTCGAGAATTACTTCAGATGCTGAAGGATACCACGGAAGAGTTTGAGGTGGAGCATCCGCAAATTACGTCGCTCATCAATCAGGTGATGGTTTCCTTGAGTAATCTGGGGATTTGAGTTCGGGAAGGAAGGGCGATGAAGATTTGTTGTATTGGTGCAGGATATGTCGGCGGGCCGACGATGGCGATGATTGCGAACAAGTGCCCCGATATTCAGGTGACGGTGGTCGACATTAATCCGCAGCGTATCGCCGCCTGGCAGACGGATGAGCTGCCGATTTATGAGCCGGGTCTGCTGGAGGTGGTGCAGGCGGCGCGTGGGCGTAATCTTTTCTTTTCAACGGATGTGGATCAGGGCATTCGTGAGGCGGACATTATTTTCGTGAGCGTCAACACGCCGACAAAAACCTTCGGCCATGGGGCGGGTTGCGCTTCAGATCTTCAGTATTGGGAGCTCTGTGCACGGCGGATCAAAGAGGTTTCGACCTCTAATAAAATTATTGTTGAAAAGAGTACGCTGCCGGTTCGCACGGCCGAGGCGATGGAGCGGGTGCTGCACTCGGGCGACACCTCGGTACAGTTTGAAGTCCTCTCCAATCCAGAGTTTTTGGCTGAAGGAACTGCAGTTTCCGACTTGGAAAATCCTGACCGTGTGCTGGTCGGCGGTCATGAAACCCCGGCGGGGCAGAAGGCATTGCAGGCGTTGGTCGATATCTATGCAACATGGGTTCCTCGGGAGCGGATTTTGACAACCAATGTTTGGTCGGCGGAGCTTTCGAAGCTGACGGCGAATGCTTTTCTGGCGCAGCGCATCAGTTCAATCAATGCGATTTCAGCGCTGTGTGAGGTCACCGGAGCGGATGTTTCGGACGTGGCGCATGTGATTGGGACGGATGAACGAATCGGCTCAAAGTTTCTGCGGGCCAGTATTGGGTTCGGCGGCTCCTGTTTTAAGAAGGATATTCTGAATCTGGTCTATCTCTGCGAAACCTATGGGCTGCACGAGCCGGCGGCGTATTGGCGGCAGGTGGTGGAGCTGAATGAGTATCAGGAGACGCGCTTTGTAAAGAGTATGCTCCGCGCGATGTTTAACACGATTGCCAATAAGCGCGTTGCGGTTTTCGGGTTTGCGTTTAAGGCCGATACCAGCGATACGCGTGAGAGTCCTTCGATTCGGGTCTGTAAAGAGCTGTTGAGCGAACGCAGCCGCGTTGTGGTCTCCGATCCCAAGGCCTTGGCCAATGCCAAGGCTGAGCTGGCTGCTGTGGAGGGCGACGTTGAATTTGAGGTCGATCCGTATAAAGCGGCGGCGGGCGCGCATGCGATTGCGGTCATGACCGAGTGGAAGGAATACAAGGAACTGGATTTTCAGCGTATTTATGACTCCATGGTGAAGCCGGCCTTTATTTTTGACGGACGGAACATTCTGGATCATACCGCGCTGTATGAAATGGGATTCGAGGTCTATTCCATCGGGCGCGAGTGCAAGACCCATCTGAAGTAGTACGCCATTCTTTTGTCACAAAAGAACGCATAGGACTCGAGAAAGCGCGAAACTATTTTTGATGCAGAGTGTCGGCTCTATGAGCCGAGGGGAAGTTGACAGAATAATTACGACAAAATGATTACACCAAACGTGCAGCCAAATCATTTTGCCCGTTTTATAAATCGGCGATAACAGAAATGGTGTTGCCCTCAAATTCGACGACTTGGCCAACACGGATTTTGCAGCGTTTGCGCAGCTCCAGTTCACCGTCGACGGTAACCCTGCCCTGAGCAACAACCTCTTTGCCTTCGCCGCCGGACATCACAAGGTTGGCGGCCTTGAGCAGGCTGCACAGTTCAATATATTCACCGGTGAGCGGGAATTCCATTATTTGGCTTCCGCTTCTTTACGCAGTTGCTGAACGCGTTGTAAATCCTTAAACGGTGCACGGCGGCGTTGGTAAAGGGCATCGATTTTTTCTTCGAGCGCAATCCAGTCTTCAATCGAAGGCGGCGTGTCGTAATCCCACATTTCCTCGTTGGAGTATTTAAACTGCCATTTGATTTTTCCGTTGCCCGGAAATTTAATCCGCACCTTTCGCTTGATTCCGTCTTCCCGTTTTTCGATCCATTCAATGTCGCGTTTCATTCGTAAAATCTGTCCTGTATCGTATATGTTATGTGTCCGAGACTATTTAAACCAGCGGTCGGCAGTCGCCATGATCAGACACACGCCGGTAATGATTATTCCTGCCGCCGGGAGCAGAATCCGGAGTTTTTGAGTGCCCGAATTATATGGGTCCGGGTGGATGAAACAGACGGCAGCAACCGAAACGGAGAGAGCAATAATTGCAATCCACCAGTAATGTTGAGTGGACTTATATGGGAGTTTGTTCGTCATGAAATTGAATAGAATTGGAAAGTCGGAGGCGAATCAAGGCGAAAGGTGAAGTATATCGCCGATTTTTATCCATCCCCCGGACTTGTTGTCGTACGAAATTTCAACCCAGTCGCCCTGCGAGCTCTTCTGTCGCACCAGTGCTCCGGCGGGAATGCGATAAAACTCGCGAGCGTTATCCAAAGGGCCATGACGCACCGTGGTTTCTGCAAGCACAACGCACTCCGGTCGGCGATCAAACGTCTGCCACTGCCACCAACCTGCGCCGGAGAGCAGCAGTAGAACGGCAGGAATGCTGCACAAGCCCAAGCACAATTTTCGACGACGGGGGAGCAGCAGGGCAAGGAGGAGAAACAGGGCAAGCAGGCAATACGCGCCACCTGCGATCCGTGTCCATTCATGTTTTGAGAATGACTGCAGTGGACGCTCAGCCCAAGAGGTTTTCGGGGCGACAACTCCGGCCGTATCGAGTGCATACTGCAGGTTGTTCTGGATGTCGGGATCACGTGGAGCATGGTGCCACGCAGTGCGGTAATACCGAACGGCACGCGGCAGGTCACCGTTTCTGAAATAGGCATTGGCGAGGTTGTAATACACCTCCATGTTATCGACTCCAAGATTCAGCATGGACTCATACAGGCTCGCGGCCTCGGCATATTGTTCGTTGCCGTAGGCGGTTTTTGCTTGTCTGAAAATATCGTTCGGTGCCGCCCAAAGAGTGCTGCAGGCCGTTAAAATAAACAAAAAGAGAGGGGCGCGTTTCATCGCTTCATCCTTTCACATTTCCTTAAAATTTGGGTGAGTCGGCTCAGGAGATCCTCCATGTCGCTCTGAGAACGAGAGTTCGTTCCGGAGGCGTAACGCGAGTGCTCAATGGTTTCGAAAAGCTGCTGAATTGATTCTTTTTCTTCCGGAACTTTTTCCTGAACGACCTGTGGAGTGATTTGTCCGGGGGCGAGATTGAAGCGGTGGCCGAAATAAGCAGTCAGCGCATTCCATAGAGCGTCATCAAATGCGGCACCGTCCTGATCTCTGATTGCTTTTCCCGCCAGAGTGATGTGTTTTCGGGCGGCTTTCGGGGCCTGTTGGCGTCGAGCTTGTGCCGTGTTGGCTGCGCGCTTGTTTTTGTGCAGCGTGATTCCGCCCGCGGCGGCAAGCAGCAGCGCGGGAAGCGGGAGCATCCAACGGGAGGGCGCTCTGGTGTTTTCTGATTTAAAAATCCATTTTTCGGGTGTCGGTTTCAGGTAGGCAATATCCTTCTCGATGATTTCGGTTCCGCTGCGGAGGGCCGAGGCGGAGCTGGTGGTAATCTGCGCGCTGCCCTGCGGAGCGGGTTCCACCTCAATCGGGAAGGGGCCGCGGGTGATGGTCTTAAAGGTTTTGCTTTGCGTGTCAAAATAGGAAAAGGCGAGCGCAGGAATTTCAGTTACGTCTGTGGAGGTTGGAATAACGGCCTGTTCGTATCGGCTTTCCTCCGGATTGGTCGTTTGATTTTTCTGCATCTCGTACACTTTGAGATCGGGTGTTTCGGCCAGTTCCGGCGGTGGAAATCGATCCATGTTACCGGTTCCAGTAATCTGCATTTTGACCGTGATCGGGGATCCTTGTTTTACGCGCGAGGGAGCAATCTCAACCTGGAAATCAAATTTCCCGACGGCCCCGCTATAAGAGGAAGGTCGTCCTTCCTGAGGAACGGAGCAGACCTCTATATCGAGGGCGTTGCATTCCAGTTCAATCGGGACGAGGCTGTTGCTCAGAAACATACTTTCAAACAGGTCGCGGCTGCGTTGCTGAGAGACGGCATAGATTTGTGCCTGAGGCTTAAAGTGCAGCGTGCCGGATCGCAGGGGTTTGCATTTAATGGAAATAGTGTAGGTGTTGAAAAACCATCCGTTAACCAGTTCGCGTTGTCCGTTCTGGGTCATTTTCATCTCGGGAGGACCATCCAGATCCCCTTCGGGGATTCCGCTTTTCATTGAAAATAGTGACCGGCCAAACGTGTCATCCCAAGCCAACTCAACATCCCGGCGGGCATAGACTTTATACTCCAGCTCAAACGGTTCATTCACAAAGCCGGCGGGGTTTTTTGAGGTGAGTCGCGCAAAGATAATATCCGATACTTCTTGTGGAGAAGTGAGCGGCTTTTCCTTCGCTACCGTCAGTTCAGCAGCAACGGTTTTTTGGGTGCCGTCATAGGTGACGACAATGGGGTCAATCCTGAAGGTTCCTTCCCGCTGCGGATTGATGATATATTGATAAACCGTGCTTCTCGTCGTGTTTCCATTGATTGTTGTCGTTTGCGTTGAAGGGCCGAACTGTCGAAACTGCAGACCGTCCACCTTCGGTATGGAAATGTTGTCCGGCTGGGTGTCGACAAACTCTATAATCAGCTGCGCCTGTTCATTCGGTGAGATTACGTTGGGGGTAAGGCTGGTGCGCACGCCGCCGGGAAATGCATTCATTGTCCACGCCAGTATGAGGGTGAACAGTCCGGTGATTTTTAATTTTTGAAAGGGTGATCTCAAGGTTCCTTCTCCTACCAATCTTTCTCCACTTTGACGGGGCGTCCGACTTGTATTTTCAGCTGCCTCCGCCGGCGTTCTTCTTCCTGTTTCATGGCATCGAGCAGGCGCATCGCTTCTTCCTGGCTGAGTTCTTCCTCGCTTTTCTGCGATTGAATGGATTGGGGTTGCTGCTCCTCCGGCTGCTGTTGTTGAGCATCTTGTTGATCTTCCTGTTGTTGATCTTTTTGCTCCGGCTCCTGATCCTGCTCTTTTTGCTGTTGCTCGTCTTGGGACTGTTGCTTTTCCTGCTGCTGCTGCTGTTGCTGTTGTTGTTGTTCCAACAGTTTTTTGAGTTCGATCAGCTTCGGGTCGTCAGGATACTGCACGAGGCCTTGTGCAACCAGATTGCTGGCGGTGGTGGTGTCGCCGTGAATATAGCTTCCGGCCGCCGGGTGGAAGAAGGTGTTGTCAATATCCAGTTCTTCCTCGACCGTCTCTGCATATACAGAGGCGGCGGTTGCGAGCGTTAAAATGGTCAACAGGTTCTTCATATCACGATTTGATTGGGCGAGGGTTGGTTTTCAATGGGCGATGATTGATTTTGACCGGGCGAGAATAGATTTTCGATGATCTGGATAATCTGCTGGTTCTTCTGAATCGTCTCCTCATATTTATTCTTTAATTCCGGTTTAATGTCGAACGCATATTTGCGTTCGTCGCTGTCATCCGACAATCGTTGAGCGGCCGGCACATACTGATACTCATCAATTTGCCGGAGCGCAATTTGAAGATCATTTTCTGCGGTCTCCACGGCGCGCTCAAGCATATTCAGCCGCTCTTCAATTTTGGGCAGATACTGTTTCGCTTCCGCGTGGGTTGGATTGATCTCGCTCAGAATCCGTTCAAATTGTTTGCGGGCTTCAATGTATTTTTCCTGAGCCTCTTTCGCCTTATATTCCTGCAGCAGGCTCTCGGCCTGATCAAAAATATATTTACCGAGGTTTAACTCCAGCTCCGCCCGGCGGAGCAGCGCCCGCTCATAATTTTGTTTGGCTGCCGGATCGTCCGGGTTAAGGCGCAGCGCGTTTTCAAACATTTCTGCGGCTTCCACTGTGAGTTCGACGGCTTGGTCAACCTCGACCCGCTCCGCATAGTTGGTTACAGTAACGGGTTCGAGAATGGCGTTCCCGAGGTTGTAATAGACCTGCGCCTGTAGCTCCAGATCGTCCGATTCCAGCGCTTTATGATAACTGTTGGCGGCCTGCGCATAATCGCCCATGCGGTAATAGGTGTTGCCCAGATTATAGGCGGAAACGTGTGGAAACTCCGCCGATGCTTTCTTAAAATGGGTGAGCGCGTCTTCGTAGTTTTCCATGTTGTAGGCTTTGAGTCCCTGGCGCATATACGCCCGTGCGGTGTCGCCGGCGAAAACCGGTGCCGAAAGGCTCAGCAGGAGCAGCAACGGTACAGCGAATGTGAAACCTGAAATCATGCCTTTCCTCCTTTCTTTACGGGGCGGACAATAGCCTCGATCAGTACCAGCAGAAGCGCTCCGCCGAGGAACCATTGGAATCGTTCATTGCGGACTTTGATTTCATGCTCCTTGCCCTCTGCCCGCTGAAGATGCGCAAGTCCTTCTTTATAGATTCGGTCCAGACCAAAGTCGCCCGGCGCGGAGCGGACATAAAACCCGCCGGTTTCCTGCGCGATTTTTTTCAGCATCCCTTCGTTCAGCGCGCTGTTGATTACGTTCCCTTCCGAATCCTTCACATAGCCTTCGTCGGTCAGAATCGGTTTTCCTTCGGGGGTGCCGACGCCGATGGTGAACACGCGGATATTGTTTTCCTTCAGCTTCGGAAGCAGGGCGAGCGGATCACCGGTGTGGCCCTCGCCGTCGGAAATCAGGATAATGACGTTGTCAGCTTCGGTCTCTTCAGCGTCTTCAAAGCTTTGTATGGCGGAGTCCAACGCCTCATACAGATCGGTTCCGCCGACGGGAATAATACCGGCGTAGGTGTCGTCGAGCATCATCATGAAGGCGCTGTAGTCGGAGGTGAGCGGACACTGAAGGAAGGCGCTTCCGGCGAATGCAACCAATCCGATTCGGTCGCCCTTCAATTCCTCCACCAGATCGCGGATACCCCATTTGGCCTGCTGCAATCGGTTGGGTTCAATGTCTTCAGCCAGCATGCTTTTTGAGGTGTCGAGCGCCACGGAAATACTCAGGCCGCGCTGCTGCACGGTTTCCGGGTGCGTTCCCCACTGCGGACGCGCCAACGCGAGCAGCGCGAGCGATAATGCCATCACGCGCAACAGATTGCGTACGTGCTGCCGCGCTGAGGAGTAGCGCGGGAGCAGGGTGGGCCAGAGACCGTGCTCGGCCATACGTGCAAGCAGTGCGCGCCGACGACGGAGCATCAGCCCGGTAATGATCAGCAGCGGGATCAACGAAAAGAGCCAGAATAACAGATTTGGATTATTCCACGTCATGGCAGTCGTCCCAGTTTGGTCAGTCCCAAGAGTTGTTCAATCGCCAGCAGGAGAATGCCGGCCAAAATCAGCGGTTGCGCCTTCTCTTCGTAGCGGGTGTAGAGTTTGGTTTCCGTCTCGGTCTTTTCGAGCTGGTCGATCTGTTCATAGACCGCATCCAGCGAGGAGAGGTTGCGTGCCCGGAAAAATTGGGCGTCGGTGGTGTCGGCAATCTGCTGAAGGCTTTCGAGGTCGAGCTCCCGGTCGTCGGTTCCGACGCCGATGGTATAAATCTTAATGTCGAGGGTCTGAGCCAGCTCCGCCGCGTTCATGGGCGATAGCTCGCCATAATTGTTTACGCCGTCGGTCAGAAGAATCACCACTTTGCTCTTCGCTTTGCTGTCGCGGATGTGGTTGATCGCGGAGGCCATGCCGTCGCCGATGGCGGTGGCTTCGCCGTTTATCGTGCCGAGTTTTAATTGTGCAATCCGTTGTTTCAACCAGTTGTGATCCAGCGTGAGCGGGGCAACGGAGTAGGGGTAAGTTGCAAAAGCAACCAGTCCGATACGGTCATCGGAGCGCCGGTCGAGGAAGCGGTCGAGCACCTCTTTCGCGGCGTCCAGTCGAGAGATTCGGAAACCGTTTTGCACAAAATCCGTGTTTTCCATGGAACCCGACAAGTCGAGGAGAAGGACAATATCAACGCCCTCTGTGCGGACGATGCTGTTGGAAAGTCCGCGTTGCGGTCGCGCCATCGCAACAATCAAGCACGCCAGCCCGGCGCTGAAGAGTATCGGCAGGATCGGCTGCAGGCGCATCCGCCAGGTTTTCGGCAGCCCTTTAACAATTTGCGTACTGCTGAACTGCATCGTCTGCCTGCGACGGTAAAAGGCGCGGAGCCACACCAGAACAGGAATTGCCAGCAGCAGGATTAGAAAATATGGATACGCTAATCTCATGTTTATATCTGCTTTTCACCACGAAGACACGAAGTACTCGAAGCAGATCCCATTTCATTGCTCTTTGTGGCCTTCGTGTCTTCGTGTTTAATACTCTGTGTGTCGGTGAGTTTGGTTTCGTCAACAAACTGTTTTGTGGTGTTGAAGGCGTTTTCCATGGTTTGCCGGTCGGGATGGTCTTTGGCAAATTTGACCTTGTCGGCCTGACGCATGAATTCCTGTAGGATTTGCTGTTGTGCGTTATTGAGTTCCACCGATCGGCTCATTTCCCAAACAATTTCTTCAGTGGTCTGGTCGGGGGCGTTGAGGCGGAAACGTCCGTCGAGATAGATACGCAGAATCATCGAGAGCTCGGTGTAAAAGAGGTTGCACTCGTCCTTTTCGAGCAGACCTTTATTCCATAGGGCTTCGAGGGCGTTGAGCGCGATTACATGCGGCGGAAGCGGCGGAGCCTCCGGAGCGCGCTGCTTTCGGTTTTTCCATAGCCAGCTGGTGATGAGTCCCGCCAGAAAGGCGACGAGTGCTGCGCCCAGGACAATCCAGACCCAGCGCGGAATAACAGCCGGCAGTTTTCGTGCGGATTTAATGTCCTCCAGCTTATCCGAGGCGTCGTCGGTTAACGCCGATTTGACGTGAAGAACAGCTTCCGGGAAGGGGACAGAGAGAAGCTGTTCGCCCACGGCGCAGGAGATGCTGTTGGTGGAAACCGGGAAGTCACCGAGGCGGAATGAGGTGATGCGGTAATGGGTGGTGGATTCTTTCAGTCCATCCTCCCGGGGAGAGGAGCTGGAGTCGCGTTTCAACTGAACAATCTCTTTGCCGCGCCCGATCGGCGGAAGCTGGAGCACACCGTTTTTCGGATAATAGGCGGTAACGCTCAGTTCCACCGGATCGCCGATCTGAATCGCATCGCGGTCGATGGAATACTCTATCGTCAATTGACCCTTCGGCGGGGCCTTCGACTCCTCCTTACAGCCAGACAAAACCAAGGCCAGCAATATCCACAGATTGCACAGATGCACACAGATTTTCTTATGTGCAACTGAATCTGAGTCTATCTGTGTTATCTGTGGACGCTTCATTCTTCCCTATCTCCGTTGTGCGCGTTGACGGAAAAATTTGATAAATTCCTTTTCGTACGCCTCGCCGGCAAAGAGGCGGATCACATCGATTCCGGCTTTACGGTGCAGGTCGTCGATTTCGTTGGCCCGGCGGGTTTGCGACAGCGCCAGCTCTTCCCGGACGCGGCGGCTGGAGGTATCGACCCAAACACGCTCTCCGCTCTCGGCATCGTGCCATTGGATCAGCCCGATGTCCGGCCAGGCGATCTCGCGCTTGTCACCGACGATGATGCTGATCAGGTCGTGGCGCCGGGCGGTTATCTTGAGCAGGCGCTCATAGTCGTCGGAAAACATAAAGTCGCTGATAAGAAAGGTTACATTTTTTCGGGTGCTGATGTGGTTGAGGTAATCGAGCGCCGGCGCAATACGGGTTCCCTTTTGCTGCGGCTTGTGCGAGAGCATTTCGCGAACGAGGCGCAGGACATGGCTCGTTCCCTTTTTCGGCGGAATATATTTTTCAACCGTTTCGGAAAAGAGGATGAGGCCGATGCGGTCGCTGTTGCGTATGGCGGAGAAGGCCAGTACCGCCGCCACTTCGGCAATGAGGTCGCGCTTCATCTGAGCTCCGCTGCCGAACAGGTTCGAAGCGCTGACGTCGACCACCAGCATCACGGTCATTTCGCGCTCTTCGATGAATTTTTTAATGTACGGTACGCCGGTGCGCGCAGTGACATTCCAGTCGATCGAACGGACGTCGTCGCCGGGCACATATTCGCGCACCTCGTCGAACTCCATCCCGCGCCCCTTAAAGGTGGAATGGTATTGCCCCGCAAACACATCGTTC
>JAFGWS010000148.1 GCA_016937035.1 Pontiellaceae bacterium | reverse complement strand
CGCAGCCATCAGGAGTCGAACCTGAAACCTCCTGATTCGTAGTCAGGTGCTCTATCCAATTGAGCTATGGCTGCGCTTTAAATTCAGATAATCTCCGCACGCTGTGGTGCGTAAGAGGTGGGGAATGTATAGAGAACACCCCGTGTGGTCAACGGGAAAAATAAAAAAATATAGTGCACATTTTCCGCGCTCCGAGCCCTTTAAAAATGACTTCCAGTAAATCAGGGCATTGAAAGCTGCATATCTTTTGGCTACTCTGTCGTTTTGTATTATCAGCCGATTTTCCGGATGGGGCCGGACACGTCGGTTGGTCTGCATTTCAACGTGAAATCAGAAAGGACGGGGGATGAAGAAAACAGTCATAAAAACGGCACGGGCGTTTTGTTTTTCAGCGGTTGCTGCGGTGCTTCTGGCCGGATGCGTAACGGGCGGAAAAGAACCGCGTATGCTCGACATTGAGCAGCGCCCCTCCACTCATGACCCGGCGATGATCAAAGAGAATGACACCTATTATCTCTTCTGCACTGGCGGAAATATTCCGATTTTGACTTCCACGAACATGGTGGAATGGACCCGTGAAGGCACGGTATTTGACAGCCTACCGGAATGGGTAAAAGAAGAGCTTCCCCGCACAGAAGAAGCCTGGGCCCCGGACATCTCCTTTTTTAACGGGCGTTACCACCTCTATTATTCCCTCTCCAGTTTCGGCGTAAATGAGTCTGCCATCGGGCTGGCTGTAAACCGAACTCTTGACCCCGAAAGCCCCGACTATAAGTGGGAAGATCGCGGCATGGTAATCCGTTCACGGCCCGGAGAAACCGACTTCAATGCGATTGACCCCAATATTATTGTGATCGACGAAGACAATGTCTGGCTTTCCTGGGGCAGCTTCTGGGGCGGAATCATGATCCGGAAGATTGATCCGGTAACCGGAAAAGCATCGAGAGAAGATGCCTCTGTTTATGCCATCGCCAGCCGACCGCGAGAACTCGAACACCGAACGCCGCCTACAGAAGGTGCCATTGAGGCGCCGTTTATTATTCAACGCGACGGATATTTTTACCTATTTGCTTCATATGACTTCTGTTGCCGAGGAGTCAACAGTACATATAACATCCGCGTGGGGCGCTCAAAAAACATCACGGGCCCCTATCTCGACAAAGACGGAATCTCCATGCGGGACGGCGGAGGAAGCATGGTTCTTCAGGCCACAACGCCCAACTGGAAGGGCCCTGGCCATGAAGCGATTTTCAGCGAAGACGGGCAGGACTATCTGGTTTTCCACGCTTATGATGGGAACAACGGCCGCGTTAGACTGCATATCTCAACCCTCGTCTGGGAGAAAGGGTGGCCGCGTGCCGCGCTGCTCCCATAAACCAAGAAATCCACAACCAATTTATTGACTGAAACATACAAACTAAAACATATTTAAAGCTGGTTCGGTTAGCTACCATCCGGCCGGCTTAAACCACGAACAAAGGGAGAAGAAAATGACAAATCGCAACACGTTACTGCTGGCGCTGGGCATGACCGGTCTGGCATCCATTGGGGCATACGCCCAGAATCCACTCATTATGGATCAATTCACAGCCGACCCCTCAGCCCATGTATTTGAAGGCAGGGTCTATGTGTATCCTTCGCATGATATTCCAGTGCCGGAAGGCAGCGGCGCACGGGAAGACTGGTTCTGCATGGAGGACTACCACGTCTTTTCGTCCGAAAACCTGATCGACTGGACTGACCACGGCGTCATGTTCAACCAGACCAACGTCACCTGGCTGAACCGTAAAGGATACGACATGTGGGCGCCGGACTGCGTGGAAAAAGACGGAACCTACTATTTCTACTTCCCGGTGGGCGGACGGACCGGCGTGGCCACCTCCCCGACGCCCCACGGTCCGTGGACGGTGCTCGACCAACCGGTGAACGGTCCGCGCGGAATCGATCCGTGCGTATTCATCGATGACGATGGAAGCTACTACATGTTTAACGGCGGCATATCAGTCGGCAAGCTTAGGGATAACATGGTGGAGGTAGAAAATAAGCAGGGTCAAATTGGGCAGGAACGCATTGCCAATCTACCATCGCCCGGTCTCATTGAAGGCTCCTGGGTCTTCAAGCGGAATGGAAAGTATTACCTAACCTTCCCCCATGCGGTTAGAGACGAGGACGGCCACGAAGCCGAACGCCTTGAATATTGCATGGCCGACAATGTCTGGGGACCCTATACTTGGACGGGCGTCATCCTTGATCAGAGCGAAAGTGGTTGCTGGACGGTTCATCACTCCATTCTCGAATACAAGGGCCAGTGGTATCTTTTCTACCACGACCGGGATCTCTCACCGGACTTCGACAAAAATCGTTCGATCCGCGCGGACTTCCTCTACTTCAATGAAGACGGAACGATCAAAAAGGTAATCCCCACCCTGCGCGGTGTCGGCACACCTGACGCGAAAAGCAAGCTGCAGATCGACCGCTACAGCGCCATCAGCGAAAAAGGCGCCAAAGTGGACTACATCGACCGGGAAGATACCTTCAAAGGGTGGAAAACGATCATGACCGAAGAGAAGGCTTGGATTAAGTTTGACCGTATCGACTTTGGCAAAAAAGAGCTGAAGTCCGTCACCGTACAGGCCTGCTCTACCGAAGGTGCAACCGTTGAAATCCGCCTCGGAAAAGAAGATGGGACGCTGTTGACCACCGTTGAGATTCCCAAGGGTGAAGAGATGAAAGCAGCGACGGCTGAGCTGAAAACCATTCCGGAAGGTGAAAAAGATCTCGTCGTTGTCCTGACCAAAGGCACAGCCGAAATCGACTGGGTCAGTTTTAAATAAGCTCTGCCCATTCTAATTCTGTAAGGGAGGCCTCCATAAAGGGCCTCCCTTTTAATTTGATTACAGCTTGGCCGGATGCAAGCCGATCCGCTATACCAACGCGCATGTATTCGATAGAAGAGAAAGAAAAAGCGTTGCTTGAAGCGCTTAAACAGTACCAGAAACTGGCGATCGCCTATTCCGGCGGCGTGGATTCCACCTACCTGGCCGCCTGCGCACACCAAGCACTGGGGGACAACGCAATCCTCATTATTGCAGATTCGCCGTCGATCCCGCGCGAGGAACTGGCCGAAGCAATCGGTATAGCCGAGGAGCGCGGATGGAACCTCCGCGTCATCCAGACCCGTGAACATGAGAATGAGTCTTATTTACAAAACAAAGGTGATCGCTGCTTCCACTGCAAGAACGAACTCTTCAGCCGAATGAAGGCGATCCTGGAGGCCTCTGAGGGCCTTGTGCTTGCGCATGGTGCCATTGAAGATGATAAGGGCGACATCCGCCCAGGAACACAGGCGGCCGCCAATCATGAAGTGGTTGCGCCACTGCAGGATGCGGGGCTTTATAAAAGCGAAATCCGCTTACTGAGCGAGCGGCGCGGCCTGCCGACGGCACGCAAAGCCTCCTTTGCCTGCCTCGGCTCGCGCTTTCCCACCGGAACACGGATTGATCTGAATGCTATGTCACAGGTGGAAAGCGCCGAAAATATTCTGCGGGCTCACGGCTACCGCCAATACCGCATCCGCCACCATGACAACCTCTGCCGGATCGAAATTGAACCCGCCGACTTTAACAAACTCATGAGCGAGCGTACCGAACTGGTCGCCGCCATCAAAAAAACAGGCTACCGCTTTGTCACTCTCGACCTTACCGGTTACACCATGGGATCGAGCGCATAAGCCGCTGAACAACTGAATGGAAAGAAATCGTATGAGCGATCTACCCCACTGCCCTGAATGCAATTCCGAATTCTGCTACGAAAATCAAGACCTACTCTGCTGCCCTGACTGCGGACATGAATGGAATCCTGTCGTCCATGACGATGATTCTACAAGCAATGCGTTCGTCGTTAAAGATTCCGGCGGCAACTTGTTGCAGGATGGCGACACGATTACAATCATCAAAGACCTCAAGGTTAAGGGGGCCTCACAGCCGCTCAAGATGGGAACCAAGGTCAAGGGCATCCGCCTCGTTGAAGGGGAT
>JAFGWS010000147.1 GCA_016937035.1 Pontiellaceae bacterium | reverse complement strand
GATTGTTCGGATTGCGGAAAACACCAAGGTTGAGGTGGTTCGCGGAGCGATTGTGCAGTTGCTGGAAGATGGTGAAACTCCCTCGGATATTGGGCCAAGGAACTAGAAAGGGTGCCTGCAATGGATAAGAATAAAATGTGGAAGTGGTTGTTGTTGGGCGGCCTTTTGGTTTGTTCCATTTGGATGATTACACCGCCCGGTGACGTTAAGGATGACAAGGGTAATATTGTTAAAAAGGGGAAGATCAAACTGGGTCTCGACCTTCAGGGTGGTTCCAGTTTTATCGTTCAGGTCGACCGCGAGGACGTGCAGAAGAAACTGAAAGAGTCGGGGAGTGACGTCAGCCTGGAGAAACAGATTGAGCAGGTGCGTGAATCCGCCGTGGAAATGATCCGCCGCCGTGTTGACATTTCGGGTACTGCCGAAGCGGAGATTTATCCAGAAGGCAAGGACCGGATTAATGTGCGCCTCCCGGGCGTGGCCGCTGAGGCGCACGACGCTACCCGTGAAATGATTGAAAAGGACGGCGTGTTGGTCTTTAAGCTGGTCGATATCAACAGCAATGAATATGTTGGCAAGTTGTTGACAGAACACCCTGCTCCGGAGGGTTTTGTGCTGGGG
The DNA here is from genome assembly GCA_016937035.1 of Pontiellaceae bacterium. Next base: position 26,469 of record JAFGWS010000147.1, on the reverse strand, counting down.
GCGGGATATTATCTGCGCGAGAAGGGGGCTCCGAAGCTGACTCGTGAAGATTATGAAAAGCTCAAAGATTACGGGGATTTCCCGGCGGACCTTATGCTGGAAAAGGAAACCCTTGAAGACGGCACGGAGATTTACCGTCCGATCTTTATTGAAACCCGCATCATGATGACGGGGGCCGACATTACGAGTGCTCAAACCGGAACGGATCCGATTACCGGCGGACTCACGGTTGATCTGAAATTCGGCAAGGAGGGCACCAAGAACTTTGCTGACTTGACCCGTGAGTATGCCGCCACAGAAAGTCGTTCCGGCCGACAGTTGGCGATTATTCTGGACGATGTTTTTTACAGTGCACCCGTGCTTAAAGTGCCGATCCTGAATGGGGCAGCCGTCATTTCCGGAAACTTTTCTGCCGAAGATGTTAAACAATTGGCGAATATTCTGCGTGCCGGGTCGATGCCGGGTCGTGTCAGGGTAATCGAGGAACTTACAATTGATCCTACACTGGGTAAGGCTTCGGTCGAAAGCGGGGTTTCGGCGATTATCTGGGGCGGCATTTCGGTTCTGGTCTTTATGGGCGTTTACTACCTGGTTCCCGGATTAATTGCTAATGCTTCGCTGATCTTCATGCTGCTCCTGCTTCCCGTTGGGATGAAACTTGCCGCCGGATTTCTGGGGGTTGCGTCCGGATCATTGGAGGGTTCCGATTCTGTCGGGCTTCCAACACTCACGCTATACGGCATTGCCGGTATTGTTTTGACGGTGGGTATGGCGGTGGATGCGAATGTCCTGACGTTTGAACGCATGCGGGAGGAGTGGAAGGTCGGAAAATCGATTTCCGGAGCAATCAACGCCGGTTATAATAAGGCGTTGAGCACCATTTTGGATGCCAATGTGACCACCCTGCTGACGGCGGTTATTCTGTACATTACGGGGTCGGGACCTATTCGCGGTTTTGCGGTAACCCTGAGCGCCGGTATTCTGGTGAGCATGTTCATCGTGCTCGTTATTACCCGCATGATATTCTCAACGCTGGCCGAAAAAGGGCTGCTGAAGTCAATCAAAATGCTTTCGCTGCCGTTTCTCGCAAATGCCAAGGTGGATTTTGTCGGTAAGCGGAAAATCGCCGCAATTCTTTCGCTGGTCTTGATTTTTGGTTCCTGGGCGTGGTTTGCCAAAAAAGGCCCTGCTAACTTTGGGATCGATTTTACGGGCGGTACGGTTATTCCGTTTACGTTTGCTGAAAAGCAGGATTCCGATGTGGTCCGCAGTGCATTGGAAGAGGCCGGATTCACGTCGGCCAAGATTGATTATCAGACCAAGAAAGATGGGACTCAGTTCCTTGAAGTCAAAGTGAAAGAGTCCGATGAGGTCTCGGTTCAACGTGCGGTTGATACGGTTAAGCAACTGCCCGGAAGCTACGATGAGGATAAAAAAGGGGAATATGTCAGCGTGGGTTCACAGATCGGCGACGAATTAAAGAGCCGCAGTATCAAGGCGATCATTTTTGCGCTGATCGGAATTATTATTTATATTTCCATCCGCTTTGAGTTTGCGTTTGCCATGGGGGCCATTGTGGCGTTGGCGCATGACGTACTCATTACCGTCGGTCTTTTCTGTCTCCTCGGTCGCGAGTTGAGTATGCCGATTATTGCCGCGTTGCTGACGATTGTCGGTTATTCGGTGAACGACACGATTGTGGTGTTTGACCGTATTCGCGAAGATCTGAAGCTGGAGAAAGGGAAGTCCTATAAGGAAATTGCCAACCTTTCGATTAACCAGACGCTGAGCCGTACGTTGTTGACTTCGATCACAACGCTGTTGACGGTGGTGATGCTGCTGGTTTTGGGCGGTGGTGCCGTGAACGACTTTGCCCTCGCACTGTTTATCGGCATTCTGGTCGGTACCTATTCGTCCGTCTTTATCGCTACTCCGGTGGCACTGCTGTGGCATAAGGAAGAAGGAAAAGAAGAGAAGGTGGTAACGGAGTAGACTTTCTCCGACGTAATCGGTACGTTCAGAAGCGCCCTGTACAGAAACGGGGCGCTTTTTTTTCATCATGAACAGAATAATGAGTCAAAAAAAACCGAGAACGCGCGGCCCGATTATGGGCTGGCTGCTGCGTCGGGTGTTGGACCCTTCGGCGTTACCGGAGAGTCATGTGAACCGGACTCGGTTGGGGATGCTTGCGGGATGGACAGGCGTTACGCTGAGTCTGCTGCTTTCGCTGATCAAAGGTTGGCTTGGGTGGGTTTCCGGCAGCGTTTCGATGCTGGCGGATGCCACGAATAATCTGGCGGATGTGGGCAGCAGTCTGGTGATTGCACTCGGCTTCCAATGGTCGCGTAAGCCGCAGGATGAAAAGCATCCTTTCGGGCACGGACGCATTGAGGCGGTGGCTACGCTGGTGCTCTCGATTGCGCTGATCCTGGTGGGGGCCGAGGTGGCCCGATCCGGTATTGTGCGGCTGATACGGCCACAGGCGATTGATGCGCCGGGTTGGCTGCTGGTGACTTTGGCCGTTACGGTTGTGGTGAAAACCTGGATGGCGCTTTTTGCCCGTGCATTGGCGAAGATCACCAAGTCGCACACGCTGGAGGCGGATGCATGGAATCATACCTTTGATATTGTCTGTACGCTGATGGTGGTTTTGGCGCTGGTCTGTTCACGCTTCGGCTGGGGAGCACTCGATGGTTGGATGGCGGTGGGGGTGGCGCTCTTTATTCTCTATACCGGCGGGGGATATGCCCGAGAGGCGATCGATCATCTGCTCGGCGAAAAGCCCGATCCCAACGCTGTTCGTGAAATTTATAAGGCGGTCGTGGAGATGGATGAAATTCTTGGTGCACATGATATTATGATTCATCAATATGGCGATGTGCGCATGGTTTCGTTTCACATCGAGGTGGATGCCAATCTGAGTTTAATGGAGGCACATACGATTTCTGAAGCGGCGGAGGCGGCGGTGGAGTCTGCACTGGGCTGGCGCGCGGTGGCGCATCTGGATCCGGTAGATCGCTCCCATCCGCTGTTTAATCAACTTTCTGCGCTGCTGAAGACGTTTGTTGCGGACGATTCGCGACTGGTCGATATGCACGATCTGCGTGCCGAGGGCGCAGCGATGCCCTATTCGGTATCGTTCGATCTGGTGGCCGATATGGAGGTTGCCCGTTCGGACTATGATGAAATCCAGAACGCCTGTCTGTCGATGCTGCGGCGTGTGCTGGGATCACACATCGGGCGAGTGGAAATCGGGGTGGAAGCAGCGGTGGAAAGCGCTCCGATGGCCCGGCGGGTTTTTGAGGGGCCTTGACGCTCTCTTAATTCCGCTGTTTGCATTTAGTTGGAAAACAAGGTGTCCTTTGCGTTGAACTTATGGTTCAATGCAGTGTCGTTTAGGAGTCAGTGTTTTTTGATTGGAGGTTATGATGGCTGGTTTTCCTGGAAGTACGGACTGGGTTACGGAGCTTATTCCGGATCTGGACTCAAAGCTTGAACCGTTTGTTGTTGAATCCGATGAGGTAGATGACGAGCTGGTCGAGATTTTTATTGATGAACTGACGCGATTGGCTGGTGAGCTTTGCAAAGGACTGGCCGATCATGATGCGCAGAAGATTCGTGAATCCTCCCATTCGATCAAGGGCATGGGCGGAACGATTGGGTTGCCGGAAATCTCGGTGCTGGGATGGACGATTGAAAATATGGCGAAAGAGGATAGATTGGGCGATGCGAAGCCGTTAGTCGACTCACTATCTAATTGGCTTGATTCGCTTAAATAGCCGCTGACTGATTTTTCAAACCTCTGTTCGACCGAATGATCGAATCTCTTCTACGCTCAGGCCGTTTGTGCGTTACCCATCAAAACAATTAGACTAAGTTGCCGGAAAATGCGTCTGCTGCAAAAAAAGTGGGAAATCCGAACGCCTGATTTGGAAAGGGTTCACGACTTGGTTGCGGCAATGGGAATTCCCGCTCCAATTGCCCGAGTGCTGGTCACACGCGGATTCAATACGGCGGAAGATGCCGCAAAATTTCTGCGGTCGCGTTTGGCAGAACTCGAAGATCCTTTTGTACTCCCCGATATGGAGCGGGCCGCGCAACGTATTTGGCGGGCCATCGATGCGCATGAGCACATTACGGTTTTCGGTGACTACGATGTCGACGGCGTTACGGCGGCGGCGCTCATGATCCGTCTTCTTAGAGCACTCGGTGCAGGGGTTGATGGATTTGTTCCGGATCGCCTGGAAGAAGGGTATGGGCTCTCGCTCGATGCAGTTGAACGGTGTCTCGCACGGAGGGAAACGCAACTGCTTGTGACGGTTGATTGTGGAACCAACGCGCTGGAGAGCGTTGCCTATGCTCAGGCGCGGAACGTGGATGTGGTGGTCACAGACCACCATGAACCGGAAGAGAAGACCGCAGATGCGTATGCCCTGATTAATCCCAAGCTGGGAACTTCCGGCGGACATCTGGCCGGTGTCGGGGTTGCATTTAAGTTGGCACACGCGCTGGTTTTGAGCGGAAGTGAACGTCCGGCGATGGACAATGCCCGCTCGGTGCTGCGCTCCGTACTCGATTTGGTTGCACTCGGAACGGTTACCGATATAGTTCCGCTTGTGGGGGAAAATCGGACGTTTGTCCGCTATGGCCTTGTTCAAATGGAGTCAACCGAATGGGTCGGTCTGAAGGCGCTCAAGGAGGTGGCTGTGCTCAAAGGCGAGCTCAATACCGGGCATTTGGGATTTCAGCTTGGGCCGCGGATTAATGCTTCGGGTCGCATCGGCGAACCTGAGCAGGCTGTGCGGCTGCTGACTACCGATGATCTTGCGGAAGCCCGCGCGATCGCAAAATTACTCGATCGCGATAATGAGGAGCGACGGGCGATTGAGCGGAAGATGGCCGATGAAGCTTTCGCGGAAATCGACCGCTGGTTTAATCCGGAAGAAAACTATGGTTTGGTCGTGGCGCGCGAGGGCTGGCATCCCGGCGTGGTCGGCATTGTGGCTTCGCGGGTGGCACGGCACTACAACCGTCCAGCGGTCATTGTGAGTATTGATCCCGACGGCAGTGCACGCGGGTCGTGTCGCAGCATAGAGGCATTTGATCTGCTGGAAGGGCTGCAGGCCTGTTCTGAATATTTGAGTCAGTTTGGCGGACACCGTATGGCGGCAGGTTTGGAGATTGCTCCTGATGCGTTGGACGCGTTTACGACCGCGTTTAATACCGCAGCGCGGCAGGCGCTGGAGCAAGTGGATCTTTCTCCGGTGCAGTCAGTCGATGCGGTCGTTGAGGCCGATGATCTGGACTGGGAATTCTGGGAAAAGCTGAAGCAGTTGTCTCCGTTCGGGCAGGATAATCCGGAGCCGGTGTGGGCCTTGCTCGGAATGCAGGTGGTTGGTGCGCCGCAGGTTGTGGGCAAAAAGCACCTGAAATTTTCCGTAAGCGATGGAGCACACACATTTAATGCGATTGCCTTCAGCTATCCGCTGGAGGCGCTGCCCGCCGGGAAAATTGACCTGGCCTTCGTGCTCAAAGAAAACCAATGGCATGGAACTTCCAGCCTGCAGCTTCAGGTGAAAGACATTCGTCCGGCTCAGTGATCGGAGCGCAGTGCCGTTTCCTGTTCTATAACGAGAGCGGTGGGGGGGCGGGGGAGGCGTCGTCGAGGGCACCGGAGGCAAGGAGTGCATTGAGCGTGGCGAGCAGATTATCCTTATCTCTGGGGAAGCGGCCTTCGAGCGGAAGAATGTTGGAAGAGTGGTTGGCGCGGAAGACGGTAGACTCGAGCTCCAGTTTTTTGATCAGGGCTTTGAGTTCTTCAACGGCCTGAACTTCGGTGAGCTGACGGAATGCGCCGGCTTGTTCGTCCTGATAAAGCGCGGTTCCGGGAATGGGGACAACCCGCAGGGCGGAGAGCAGTTTCGGCTGCATTCGGTTCAACGCCCCGGCGGTCGCGGCGGCGTGTTCCTCGGTGGAGTCCTGTCCGCCGAGTCCGGTCAGGATCATCACCGACATTTTGAGCCCGGCGGTCTGCGCGTGTTTCGCTGCATCAATCATTTCTTCAGCGGTTTCGCGTTTTTGCGCTTGGCGCAGAACAGCTTCGCTTCCGCTTTCGAGGCCCATGTAGAGCGTGCTGAGTTTGAGTGCGCGGAGGACTTCGAGCTGCTCGGGGCTCTTGTGGAGAATGGAGTGTCCATTCGCGTAGAGGTTGACGCGGGCAAGACGCGGAAAGCGGGTGTTGAGCATTTCGAGGATGGTTTGCAGCCGCTCAAACGAGAGCGCCATAACATCGCCGTCGGCCAGGAATATCCGCTTGGCACGCGGCTGTATCCGAGCGGCTTGGGCGATCGACTGCGCGATCTCTGCTTCGGTATGGAGTCGGTAGTCAACCTCTTTGTACATGCCGCAAAATCCGCATCGGTTCCAGGGGCAGCCGTCGGCGATGCGGAGGATCAGGCTGTATGCCTCGGCGGGCGGACGAAACAGGGCGTGGCTCATGGATTTGCGGTGGGCGTCGGTTCCGGGTTCAGGTGAATACGCTCGGGAATCTGATATTTTTCCATGATCGATTGCGTGGCCGCTTCAAATAGAGCGGCATCCAGAATCACTTTTTCCATGGAGTAGGAGGGCATGAATTCGATGACGTGAAAGCCGTCCTTCGGGTGCTGAAAAGCTTCTTCCATTTGGCGGATCGATTCAATAGGGAAACCATTGACGCTTTTGACGATATTATCAGCGAGGGCGTGATAGCCGAGGTTATATTCATCGGGGAAGACATCGGCGAGAATGATGAAGCGGCGCTGTTCGGGATTCGGCGAATCCATGCTCAGTGAGTAAAGCGTACGCAGGTCGGGCGGGATGGCGTTTCTCCAGTCGGAGCCCCATGTTTCGAGGTAGGGGATATCGAGTTCCCGGAAGATGAATCCTCCGGCCACCAGATAAGCGGGCGGCGTATTGATGCGCGCCGCCGGAATGAGGGCTTCCGACGGAGGTACATTTTTCAGCGGCATATCGAGCGTGATTTCTTTTCGGTCGCGGAGGACTTTCGCCTTGATGACATCGCCGGCGTAGTGGCCGTCGTTGGCGATGAGGCTGACGTCGAGCGGGCCGTAGCGAGGATGATCGTAATCGCCGAGGGAGTCGATGTTATGGCCGTCGAGTTCAAGCAGGACATCGTCGGGGTTCAGAATTCCTTCAGCAGAAGAACCGGGGAGGGCGTAACAGACACGCACGCCGGTGGGTGCGCCGGTCATCCCCAGATACGTCGCCTGCGCGGGGCCCGTGTTGGCTTGATAACTGAGACCCAGCCAGGCAAAACCGGGGTAGGTGGATTTCTGGTCGACGGCATAGAGGTAGGCGTTGATCTGCTCGGCAGGAAGCGCCCGCACAGTGTTGTCGTTTTGTGAAGTGCAGAGGCCGACAAGTTGGTCGCCGCTGAAAAGGGGTTCGCCCCAGCCGCCGCCAGTAAGGTCGGTGATAAAGCTGATTTTGACATAGTCGAGGTGAGGCACGCCCGATCCATACACAGAGGCTGACGCCCAGCGGCAGGCCGCGAGGGAGAGCTGGCCCGATTTCCATGTGGCACAAAAATAGTTTTCTCCGTCGGTGTCCGGAGCAATCTCGACCGGCTCAAGATCGTCGAAGAAACCCGGTTCGTCTACGGTAATGATGGCCAATCCAACTTGGTGATCACAATGGAGAATGCGGGCAGGGAGATTGGGCGGCCGGTCAAATTTTGCGACCTGGATGAGCATGGCATCGTTAAGGTCCTGCGAGAGCATCAGGATGCGGTTTCCGGGAATGACCGTTCCGATAAAGGTGCGCGTCAGCGGTTTATTTTTCTGCCACGGTCGATATTCGTTCCATGATTGAGAGGTTACTCGTACGCTGACAAGCCGCTGTTCGAGCGGATGGTCTGGGCGGGCGACTGCACCCAAAACGAGCGTGGCGATGAAAAAGAGGGTTATGAGTGGCGTTTTCATAGGCGTCGGTCCTTTGGAACAGCGTAACTTTCCAGGATTTTAGGGTGGGCGGCGTCGGCCTTTTTACGGTCAAGCACAGTGATGCGGTTTCCCTGCTGATATCGGATTACGTGTTGGTCAGCGGTATTTTCCTCAAATGCTTTAGCCAGATCTTCCAGCGTATGCACCGGAACACCGTTGACCGATTCAACAATGGAGTAGAGGTATTGCGACTCTTCGACGTTGACTTCGTGGTCGAGCCGACGAATCTGGATCACCCAGTCGGTGTCAAAAAAGTCGTATTCAATCAGCGGGCGGAAAATACTTTCATAGACCAGTTCTTGCGGAGCGTCCGCGATCCAGTTGTTGGAGTAGGTCTTGAGGACTTCAAGATTGAGCGGAGCATAAACGAGTCCGGCGTAGATGTAATATTGGGGCAGCACGTCGTACAGGTTAGATTGATTGCGGCTTGGATTGAAGGCTTTGAGTTCAATTTGAACGTTCTTCGGTTCCCCGTTTCGGATGATGTCGAGCTCGACGTACTCGCCGATCTGTCGAAAATCGGCAAGAAAACCAAAGTTGAGACGCAGTCCGTTCCAGTTGACGGAGCCGTCGTTTGCCACCGGATGCCCTTCAAATGCGGTGATGATATCGCCCTTTTTTAACACGGCGTCCGCGCCGCTGCCGCGCATGGTGTTTTCCACACGTACGCCGGTTTGGTCCTTTTTCATGCCGGCATAGGCCCGTGCGGCCGGGTTTTCAAGGTTGGCGTGAAAGAGGCCTAAGACGGGAAATCCATCGTACGTGCCGTCTTTAATGTCGGTCAGAAAATGTTCGATAATCGGCGTCGGAATAAAGAAGCCCATATTTTCGAGACTGGAATTGCCCTGAAAGGCAACGCCGACCACTTTGTTGTCCTGAATAACAGGTCCGCCGCTGTTGCCGGGGTTGATTGCGGCATCGGTCTGAACCGCCAGAAATTGTCCGACGCCGGCGTGGACGTAAGTTTGGGGCTCGATACGCGACACCACGCCGACGGTGCTGGAAATCAGCTGTCCGCCCGTCGGATATCCATAGGTCACCACGCGCGAGCGAAGCGGGGGAAGTCCGTTGAGCTGAAGTGCCGGAACAGTATCCAGCCGCGATGGATCGGCAAGCTCAAGCACGGCGAGATCGCAGTCGTGCCCGATCATGATTACGCGGGCGGGGTAGGGCGTGGGATCGTTGTAAAAATAGACCAGAAGCAGGGCGGAGTCGCTCACCACATGGGCATTGGTCATGATGCGCTTTCCGTCGATAACAAAGCCGCTGCCGGTTCCCTTTCCCGTGGCACCCGATGCCCACGGGGTGTACCAGCTGAACCGGTTGTATTGATTAACAATCTTGACCACCGAATCTTCAATTGCCAACTGGGCCTGTGCCGAGAGGTGGGCCGCCAGCAGCAGGATTAATGCGGTGATGAAGCGGAGTTTTTGGTGTTGTAGGATCATCATAGGGTTTCCGGTGCATTTTGAGCTATTGTGCAAGTCACTCCACTTTGACCGCACCCAGCAGGGTTCCGGTGGAGCGGGCGAGTTCGAGGAGCGCGATTTGATAGTTTGCGAGCGCCTCATATTCACCGCTCTGCGAGTCAGCAAAGCGGGACTGTGCTTCGAGCACATCGGTTGAGGTGCGCATGGAAATTTCAAACTGTCGCTGTTCGGCTTCGTAGAGCCGCCCTTCAACGATGGCGCTCTGGCGGTTGGCCAGAATCTGCTGCCGGCTGGTTTCGAGGCCGTCCAGCGCGTTATAGACTTCCTGCCGAATCAGCGCCTCTTTGTTGGCCTGCATATCGACGAGCTGGGCTTGCGTTAAAACGGCCCCCGCTAAATCGCGTTTTGCGGCTTTATTGCCGATCGGATAAGAGAGGTTTAAGCCCACCTGATATTCCTCGCTGTCTCGATCGAGCATGCCGCTGTAGGCATCGTCGCGGGAACTGCCCGAACCACGAAGTCCGTATGCGGCGTTTAAGCCGAGGGTCGGTCGCTTGGCATTGCGAAGATGCTCCAGCGTACTGTTGTTTTTCGCCAGATCCAGCTCCATCTGCAGGAGTTCCATTCGATTCTCCAGCGCATGAGCAATCAGCTTATCCTGATCCAGCTCGTAAAAAATCGGATCCGCTTCCGTTTGAAGAACCAGCTCCGTAGGCCCTGCCATGGGAATCTCCGGCTTATTCATAATATATTTGAGCTGGCGTTGGCTTTGGCGCACATCGTTCTCCGCCTGAATAATACTGGAGCGCTGTGCCGCCAGTCCCGCCTCGGCGCGCAATACCTCAACCGGAGCGCTCTGGCCGGCATCAACCATTCGCTTGGCACTCTCCAATTGGGCTTCCGCCAATTGATACTGCTGACGCCGAACCTCCAAGACCTTCTGCTTTTTGTAGAGATTCCAGTAGGCCGTATCGGCGGCAATAACCACCTCAATCATCCGCAGCTTGGTGTCGGCGAGCACCTTCTGGCCGTCGTAGCGCGCCACCCGCAGCTCGTGCATAAACTCGCGCCGCCCGGCACCCGCCAAAAGAGGCTGGCTGACCGAAAAATTGAGCGGAGCGGAATATTCCTCCGTCCCGGCGTCGATCAGGGAATCACTCAAATTAACACTGAAACGCCCGCCGCTCTCCAGCGGGACAGTCACTCCGGCACCGATGTCGGTATAGTTCCTCTGCGAAGAATACAGGCCGAAATCCTGATTATAATCGGTCACCCGATAGCTGAGCGATGAATCAAAAACCGCCTCATATTTTCGCGCCTCGGTCGACTCGATCCGCGTCTGCGAGATTTTGGGGTTATACATCTCCACCTTCAGATCGAGGTTGTTCTCCAGCGTAATCGCGCGCACCTCTTCGAGCGTCAGCCTTAGCTCCGCCGGCGCTTCAACCGCCACAGAAGCAACCGCATTCGAGTCGACGGCCATGGCGTCGAGATTCAGCGCTTCGATCTGCGTATATTTGTCCACCTCAACGTTCATCTCTTCCGTTGTTTCGTAGGGCATCGTGCAGCCGGCGAGCAATGCGAGCAGAGCGGATTGGGATGCGGTTATTTTCCAATTTATCTTATTCATTTCTCAGCGCCTCAATAGGATTTAATCTGGCCGCCTTGAACGCGGGGAAAACTCCAAAAAATATGCCGACTCCCGCCGAAAATACGAGCGACATCATAATCGCCCAGCCCGGGATGTAGGCCTGATCCAAGTTCGCATTGGGAATCTGACGAATCGCCAGTGTAATCAGGTAACCCAGCCCGATGCCCGCAATGCCGCCGACAAAGCAGAGTACGACCGACTCGGTCAAAAACTGCATCAGGATGTCGGAGCCTTTCGCGCCGACCGCCTTGCGCAGACCGATTTCCCGGGTGCGCTCCGCCACCGAAACGAGCATAATATTCATAATGCCGATCCCGCCGACCAACAGAGAAACGCCGACAATCCCGCCCGCAACGGCCGTGATCGTTCCCATAATTTTGTCAAACTGTTCCAGCTCACCGCCGACCGTATCGACCCGGAACGTATCGGGATCGCCGGGGCGCTGATTTCGAGTGCGGCGCAGATAAAAGGTTATCTCCGACTGCGCATCCGCAGCCAGTTCCGGCGTTTTACTGGCGGCAATTACGCTGAACCAAGGCTTGGCCTCCTGATAATAGCTCCAGAACGGAATGATGACCTCGAAGGTTTCGCCGCGCCCCATGTCGGCAAACGAGCGATCCGGAGCCCCTTCAATCAGGCCGACAATGCGGTAGTTAAAGTTGTCGATGGAAATCAGACTACCGACGCACTCCTTATCCAGATTCAACTTGTCGCGGGTTTTCTCATCGATCAAGCAGACGCGCCGTCCCTGCGTTTCGTCGACCAGCGAAAACGGCCGCCCCTGCAGAACATCGCGCGATTCAATCTTAACCCACGCCGCATCCACACAGGTGATCGTTGCACTCTCGATGGACCGCTCGCCGCGGCTGACCGGAGCATTAAAAGAGCTGATACGGGTCATCTGTTTCACCGACGGACAATGTGTCTGCAGATCCTCGAACTCCTCCGGCTTAAATCGAATCAGCTCCTGCGATGCATGTTTCAGCGGGCCGGAGTCCGGCTGTCGGGGACTGATGTAAATGCTGTTCAGGCCGAACGATTCAAAATCGGTGATGATTTTGGCCTTTAGTCCCGACAGCGAACCAATCACGCCGGAGACCGAGGCGATCCCGATAATGATGCCGAGCGTGGTTAACATGGAGCGGACTTTGTTGCTCCAGATCTGGCCCAACGCCACACAGACATTCTGGATCGCCATGAGCACAAGACGAATGGGTAGAAAGAGGAGCTTCTTCATAACCGCTGCCCCCCATGACGATATTGATAGGCATCGTCCTGCTCTACCGGCAGATCGCTCACAATTTGACCATCGAGCATCCGCACCACCCGCTGCGCCTGGCTGGCCACGTCCGATTCGTGCGTCACCATAATGATGGTGTGCCCCTCCTGATGCAGTTGACTGAACAGATCGAGAATCTCCCGGCTGGTTTTTGAGTCCAGATTGCCGGTCGGCTCATCCGCCAATAATATGGCCGGTTGGTTTATCAGCGCCCGCGCAATCGCCACGCGCTGCTTCTCGCCGCCCGAAAGCTGATTGGGACGATGGCCAATCCGACCGCTCAGCCCCACTCGTTTCAGCGCTTCTTCTGCTCGGCGCTTTCGCCCCGCCGCGCCGTTGTGTGTATAAATCAAAGGGAGCTCCACATTTTTACGGGCGCTCAGCTTCGGCAGCAGCTCAAACGCCTGAAACACAAAGCCGATCTTTTCGTTGCGCACCTGTGCCAGCGCGGACGGACTCATCTTTGTGGTATCAATCCCGCTCAGCTCATACGTTCCGGAGGTTGCACGATCCAGACATCCCAGCAGGTTCATGAGCGTGCTCTTGCCCGAGCCGCTGTGCCCCATAACGGCCACATACTCATTCTCGTAGACCGCCACCGTTACGCCGTCCAGCGCATGAATCTTTTCCGCCCCGACATCGTACGTCCGCCTCACGTCGGTCAGTTGAATAATAGGATTCGACGGGCTCACGCGGACTCCTTCTGATTCTTCTGTTTGGCAGCGACCTCTTCATCGATAATCTTCTGATCGTGCTGGAGGTTATCCAGCACCTTGAAGGGACCCACCACCACCTGATCGCCCTCGCTCAGACCGGACTCAATAATGATATGCGTCATATCGCTGCGACCGATCGTGACCGGCGTGACCACGGCTTTCCCATCGATTAAGCGATACACCACCAACGCATCCGTTTTGGCCATATCCACATTCGGATTATCCTTCCGAATCTCCAGCGGAAGCTCCTCCGCCCTGCGCGCAACCACGGCCTGCGTCTCTACCTTCAATACATTTTCATGTCGTACAGCCTCGATGTCCACATCCGCTGTCAAGCCCGAGAAGAGGCGATACTCCGGATCATCCTTAATGAGAATCTCCGTCTCATAATATTTCGAGTTGCTCGACGACACATCCTGCGTCAGTGCAATCGTACTCACCGTGCCCTCAAATTCGTGTCCCCAGTATGCCTGCACGCGAATCCGCGCTTTCTGTCCGACCGCCAGTTTTCCGATATCGCCCTCATCCACGCGGGCCACCAGCAGCATCTGCGAAAGGTCGGCCACCTGCATAATGATCGTTCCCGCATTATTCATCGTCCCCGTCATCACCATTTCGCCCACTTCGGCGTTGATGCGCGTGATGACACCGTCCATCGGTGCAAGAATCGTCGTATAACTCAGCTCCTCCTTCGCCTGCTCAATCTGCTCCTTCGACGAATTCAGATTATGCTTCATCACCTCGAGGCCGAGTTCCGCCGCCTCCAGACCATATTTTGCCGCCAGATAACGAGCCTCGGTCTCCTCCAGTGAACTGGCATATTCATCATACGTCGCCTGACTGATATCCTTCGACTCCAGCAGTTTTTTCTGCCGCTCAAAGACCGTCTTGGCCTGCTCATAGGTCGCTTCCGTCGCCTTCAGCGAAGCCTTCTGGGTTTCTATGTTGGCCTTTTCCACCGCCAGCTGAGCGCTCTGGGCTTCATAGCTGGCCTGCACCGAACGCAACCGACTCTCCAGATCGCGCGAATCGAGTTTGATCAGCACGTCGCCCTCTTTCACCTGCTCGCCCTCTTCAAACGGAAGCTCCACAATACGGGCTGCAATCTTGGCGCTGATATCGACCTTTCGCCGCGGCTCAATCTGCCCCGGTGCCACCACAATCTCAATCAGCTCGCCCACCGACGCCGCTTCAACCCGAACCGTCTCCGTCTTGTCTCCGCCCTTCTTAGCGCCGGAGCACTTTTTTACACCAAACCCGACCAGCACCACCGCCGCCGCAATCCAAATCCACTTTTTCCCTTTGATACGCATAGTTACATTCCTTTGCTGGGTAAACTGGCCTCCTGCAAAACCTCCGGCTTTGCCGAGGCGGTTATCCGTTATCTGTTCATGGTTGTCCGCGCAGATCGCTGAGAAAGATCACTTTCTCTCATGTCGCAACATTCTCCCTGTAAACGTGCTGAGGCAGAGTATATTTTGTCCCCGCCTAAGTCGATCCACAATCATCGATAATACGCATTCGTTGTCAACTCCACTTTATCTTCCAATGTCTTTGATTGACAATCCATTGCGCTAAATCTATAACTTATGCCAAAAGAGCGCCCGCGCTGCATCGGCAGAACGCTATTAACCTGAATCCGGAGGAAGAAAACACAATGAATATCATACTGGCATTTCTTGTTTATATTGTATTTATATTTTCTTTTGTTTTCTGGCTGGGATGGCTCATTGATCTACTCAGCAGGGACGTCAACGACTTTGAGAGTCAAACTCATAAATTGGTCTGGTTTATCGCGATTATGGTTGGCAATGTTATTGGTGCCATGTGGTATTCCAAATGGATAAAGAACGAATTCAAGAAGGCTCAGCAAGAAAAGCAAATGGCCATCAATCGCGAAATTGCAGAATGCTGGAAGAAGGGGCAGCAGCAGGAAGAAGAACGCTGAGCTGCTGACTGATCGCTCAAAAATTCGTTTTTTTCCTGCATTCGTTGCGGTTGACTATGATCCACTCACAGCAAGCCACAGCGCTCATGCTGAAGAACTATCTGGAGTGCGGTGGGCCGAAGGCCGGCGACCGCCGCTCGACACCGCTTTCAAACAAATCCACCGGAGAAAAAAAGATCTGGTCGTAACCTCCGTGGCTCAGTGTCTCCAGCGGAGTGGGTGGTGAGAATTATGGATACAGATAAAAGTATTTTCAAAAATGAATTATTCTGCCCCAAAAATCATCCTACCTATTTGTATTGCATGCGCTATTCTGATTGGGCGGGATCGTGTATCTTAAACAGAGGTTCCTCCCAAGAGGGACCGGTTGAGTGTTTCGAGTCGGTCGGAGACCCATTTTTTAAGCGAATCGACTTCGCTTTGATAGGTCGAGGTGTCGGTGCGCGCCGGTTGTGCCCCCGGGAACATTCCGCCCATGCCCATCATGCCTCCCATCCCCATCATTCCAGTCGATGAGCCCCAGGCTTGGCGGTTATAATCGGCGGAAGTTTTAAGCGTTTCGGCGGTGGCGTCGATGTATGCGAGAAGGTCACCTTTGGCAGCGTAGATGACGCTGAATCTTTTTTTGGCAAGCGCAACGAATTCGGGGTCTTTGAGCATCTGCGCATACCAAGAGGCATCCGCCAAAAACAGATCACTTTGGCTGCGAGACATCATGGCGTTATTCATAAATTCATTTCCAAAGCCCAGATCGTAGTCCCACAGCGGACCCATCACAAAGGTTCCCTCTTCGGTGAGGCTGAAATAGACGCTGGTGAAGAATTTGGAGTCATAGTTTTTTGCGATTTCGTTGATCACGTACCAATCGGCAAAGCTCTCCAAGTCTACATATTTTTTATATCCATTTTCCGGGTCGAGAAAATCTGTACCGAAAAGAACGGCCTCAAATTCATCGACGCGTTCCTGAACGTATTTGCGCTCGGGCGCCCCGGCATCGAGGTCAGGATCTTTAATATTGAACGGGAGTCGGGTCTGTTTCGAGGTAAAGACGATTTCATCGCTGCCTGCTTTGCTGTCGATCTCAACGATATAGGCGCCTTCGACTTTGCCGTCCTTGAGCTCGATATTTTCGCAGAGCCAATAGCTTCCGCGATATATTCCGTTTACAACGAGATTGACGGGCTGGGCTTTAGGCGTCCACTTCAAATTGGAATAGCGGCTGCCCAGCTCCTTGGCCAGAGCATTGCGGATGAGCGACGGGTCATAAAAATCCGCCATCAGATGCCATCGCTTATTTTCCGGGAGGCCCAGCAGTCCGCTTTTTTCCTTAAGTTTCAGGGTGTACGGTTTTTTCTGTGCATAACTCCACGTGGAGTTTCCTCGTCCTTTGACCTCGACAAAGCGATCTTCTTCTTCGAGTTCCTGATCCGAGAAGAGGATGTTGCCGTCTTTATCTTTAATGCTCAGGGTGCAATTGGTGGTCCAGGTGCTCTTGCTGGTAATTTCTTTGTTTTCGGGAATGTTGATGGTGATTGTAGGAAGTCCGGTTTCAACGGAGTCAACGTCGACCTCAACCGGGGGAATATTTCCTGAAACTTCCTCCGATCCCTGACCAAACGGGGCGCCGCCGAAGCCCTGTCCGCCGAAGCCACCGCCGAAGCCACCACCGAAGCCACCGCCGAAGCCACCGCCGAAGCCCTGCCCGCCGAAACCCCCGCCCGGCATTTGTGCAAAGAGGGCCGTAGAGCAGCAGAGAATAGAAACAAGCACGACGACGGATTTAATTTTATTCATAATGGGAATCCTTTCAAATAAACGATATTCGTAATTTCAGTTTTCTGTCGACAGAAGCGTGAGGGTGAACGAGACGGTTTCTTCCATTGCGGGATCGAGCACCAGATCCCCGCCGTGAGCCCGGGCAATTTCGCGGGCCAGACTCAGTCCCAAGCCCGAGCCGGCGGTGGTGCGGGATTTTTCAACGCGGTGGAAGCGGTCAAAGAGGAGCGGTCGATCTTCTTCAGGAATCGGTGTTGCGGAATTCGAGAGGGTAAATTGTACGGTCTTTCCTTCCGTAGTGAGATTGAACGCAACGGTTCCCTTCGGCGTGGTATACTTTGCCGCATTTGAGGTCATATTTCGGATGATCTGGTTAACCAACGCACGGTCTGCCTGAATGATCAACTTTTCCGGAGCGTTGATTGTCGTGGTCAGTTCGGGGGCCATAATTTCCAAATCTTCTGCGGCATCGTGGATCAGTTCGCCCAGATCAACCGGTTCCAGGTTCAGCTTCAGGCGGCCTTCGTCGGCGTGGGAGAGGATCAGCAGTTTTTGGACGACGGATTTCAGGTTGCGCAGTTCTTCGAGCAGTGTTCCGCAGCGTTGTTGTTCGTCGGAGCCGATTTCGGCAGATTGGAGTGCATTGTCGAGTTCGCCCTGAAGGATGGCCAGCGGGGTTTGCAGTTCGTGGGCGGCATCGGCACTGAAGCGGATGGCCTGCAGGTAACTCTTTTCCAGTCGGTCGAGCATGTTGTTGGCGACGGTGACAAGGTGCACCAGCTCGACATCTTTACCGACTTGAGGTATGCGCTGGTTAAGTCCTTTAGCAGTAATTCCTTCGGTGGTTTGCGCAATAACAGCGATCGGCTTCATGGCCCGTCCGGCCAGAAACCATCCGGCTACGCCGAGCAACGCCAGGCCGAGCGATCCAAAGATCAGGAACGCATTGCGGAATCGGTTGATTTTTTCATTGAAGGAGTTCATGTCCATGGCCGCGAAAATCGTTGCATTCTGGTTGCGCAGGATGCCTGTGCGCCAGTTGCCTGCAGGCAATTTCAGCGTCTGAAATTTGGATGCGGTCGGCAGCGGGTCTCTGTCTCGGCGCATATCGAAGCCCGGATCGCGTCCTCCGCCTCGCCGTGACTGACGGGGATCCTGGTGGTCGATACGGCCGGGGCCGTTTGGGTCCGGTCGGTCAAATCCATTTTCAGGGCCGAAGTTGTAGAAAGGTGTTTGGCCGAGGCCGAGGTTGTTGGGAAGCGTTTGGCCGGGGCCGAAGTTGTAGGGAGGCGTTTGGCCGAGAGGGAACCCGCCCGAAGATTCTTCGGGCGGGGCAAAGGGGTTCATACCGTTTCCGTAAAAAGGAGGGGTGTAATATGGAGATCCGTAATAAGGACCCCTGTACGTCGGGATACCTGTGTAAGGAATAAAGCTGTTGGAAGATTCGTAGACATTAGTGCCCATCGGCCTGAAGTCCATGTTTTGAGGCCCCGGTGAAACTTCGGGGGGCGGCGGCAATTCCGGCAGCGGGAGTTCGGCGAGCTGCGGCGGGGCATTGGTGGTTTTGTACAAAATTTCATTATCGGCACCGAGTACCAGCAGTTCAACGCGGTCCGAGCTGGTTTCTTCCATAATAAATTCAAACGACGTGCCGAATCGTTCCCAGAATGCCCGATCCATCGGGCCGCTCAGCGGTCCCTCAATCAGCGCTTGAAGCTCACTGTCCATCTGGTCGATGGAAGAGGAATAGATGAATGCAAAAAGGGTAACACCAAATGCCGCCAGCAATGTTCCTGAAACCAGAAAGGAGAGCGCAGCAATTTTAAATTTAAATGAAAATTTCATGGGCGGTCCGACCCTTATCCTGCAGCTCGAATGCGGTAACCGACGCCGCGGACGGTTTCGATCATCGAGGGTTCGTCGGGGAGGTCAATCTTGCTGCGGACGCGGCGGATATAGACGTCCACCACATTGGTCTGTGGATCAAAGTCGTAGCCCCAAACATGTTCGAGCAGTTGAGTTCGGGAATAGACGCGCCCCGGCGAGCGAAGAAGCAGTTCCAGCAGATTAAATTCGCGGCTGGTCATTTCCAGCGTCTCCTCTCCGCGTTTGACCTCGCGGGTAATCATGTTGAGTGTGAGGTCGCCATGATGAACAACGCTGAGCTGGTCGCCCGAGGTGCGGCGACTCACCGCGATGATGCGAGCAATGAGCTCTTCCATGAAAAACGGCTTGGGCAGATAGTCGTCTGCGCCCAGATTGAGCCCTTCTACGCGTTCGTCCAACCCGCTGCGGGCGGTAAGCAGGATGACCGGAACGGTATTTTTTTCTGCACGAAGTGCCCGCAGAATGCTCAGTCCGTCGCGGCCGGGCAGCATAATGTCGAGCAGAATAACATCATACGACTCTCCGGTCGCCAGATCGAGTCCTTCGTCTCCGTCATGGCAGACATCAACCACATAGCCCTGTTCTTTCAGCCCTTTGGATACAAAAGCGGAGATCTTTCGGTCGTCTTCTACAATTAATATTTTCATGGTCACCTGAATACCACAAATGCCGTCCGTTCGACTACGGATTTATCATTACAAAATTTTCATGAACCCGCACCATAGATTGTCATGTTTGTCTGTTTCGATGTTCAGCGTCAAAGGGAACAAATCATCGAAGGAGGTTTCCCATGAAGAGTCAACTCATTGCAGCAATCCTGGTTTCAGCCATTACGGCATCCGCAGCTGCACAGGAAGGCCCTCAAGTCGTCATCCATTTTTCTGAATCGTCGGCACAGGTGGAAAACGGTGCCGGGGCGGGCGTTGTGGTGCGGCAGGAAAAAGCGCATTTAAAAATTATGTCCACCGATAAGAACATAAACTATGTCCTTTCCGGACATTCCGTGGACGGTTCCGTGGAACTCGAAAGTGTGCATCCGTTTTCGATTACGCTCGACGGAGTGAATCTGGCCAATGAGACCGGTCCAGTTATTGAAATGGTTTCCGCACAGCCTGCGCAGATTAATCTGGCGGAGAAAACGAAAAACATTCTGACCGATGCTGCCATGTACGAAAGCAAAGCAAAGGGGGCCTTGTGCAGCGATGGTGATATCACTTTTTCTGGAAGCGGTGCACTGCATATTAACGGGGTTGGAGAAAAACAGCATGCAGTTTATTCCAAGCGGTCGATCGTTCAAAGTTCCGGCGATATCAAAATCAACAGCGCCGCAAAAGACGGGCTGCATGCCGAAAAGGCAATTCAGATTTCCGGCGGGTCGCTGAATGTTACGGCGTCCGGCGATGCGTTGGATGCAAAAGAAAATGTGGAAATCAGCGGCGGTAAAGTTGAGATCAGCAGTTCTGACGAGGATGTTTGTGCAATCAAATGCGGCGCGGACTATATTATGAAAGACGGCGCGGCGATCATTACCCTCAGCGGGAATTCTTCAAGCGCGGTGAAGACGGACGGCAATGTAGATCTGCAGGGCGGTTCGCTCCAGATTACCCATGCCGGAGATGTTGTTCTGGGAAAGGTGACCGATGTTTCCCCGGTTTACACCGATCCGAAATACAGCAAGGCGATCAACTGCGGTAAAAATCTGCTGATCTCCGGCGGCAACCTGACGATCAACCACAGCGGACTGGCCGGAAGATGTATTGATGTGGACGGCAATGCGTGGATCTCCGGAGGAAAAAGCCTGCTGAAGACATCGGGCGGATGCACCGAAATTTTTTCCGATGAAAAGGGTGTTGCCGATGTGGCTGCAGCTGCCGGCATGAAGGTTAAAGGAAATCTTGAGCTTCTCGCCGGCGAACTCAGTGTCGTCAGCACTGGAACCGCAGGGGCCGGTATTTCTGTGAAGGGGACGCTTACATTCGGAGCAGAAAACGCCAAGAAAGTGCCGGTGGTTCTTATAACAACGGAAGGCGATATGGTTGCTCTCGGTGGACAGGGATGGAATACCGAAGCGGAAAACCCGAAAGCAATCAAGGTTGACGGCGATGTGATTATCCATGATGGAAAAATTAAAATAATCGCGCTGAAAGATGGCGGTGAGGGCATTGAAAGCAAGTCCGCGATGGTGATTAATGGCGGAACGATCGAGATTGAATCGTTTGATGACTGTCTTAACGCGGTGAGCAAAATCACGGTGAATGATGGAATGATTTACTGCTTCAGCACCGGAAACGACGGCATCGATTGTAATGGACCGCTGGAGTTTAACGGCGGTGTTGTGATCAGCTCCGGGACCAATATGCCGGAGGAAGGATTCGATTGTGACAGCAATCCCTTCACCATTAACGGTGGAATCCTGCTGGGCAGCGGCGGAGCAACCAGTACGCCCTCGAACGGCAGGCAGGCGGCGGTCATTTTCTCGGGCGAAGGTACGGAAAATACGATTCTCCAGATTACTTCAGCCTCGGGTGATGTGCTGACTTATCGTCTCCCGCGAACCTATGGCGGCGGTATGGGTTTCGGCGGCATGATGCCCGGGATGGGAATGCCCCCCGTCGGTGCGCAGCAGGGCGGTGGACGGCCACAGCGCGGAGCGCGTGGTGAACGACCCGCAGGCGGCATGGGCGGCATGGGCGGCTTCGGCGGCGGTATGGGTGGCATGGGCGGTATGTTTGGCGGCGGCAGCGGACCGATGAATCTTCTGGTCAGTGCGCCGACACTCATTGCAGGGAATACCTACACCCTTATCCAAGGGGCCGATGTAAGCGGAGGTACCGAATTTAACGGCCTTATCACCGGAGCAACAGTTTCAGGCGGAACAAAGAAGCAGACCTTTACGGTCGATGCATCGTCCACCGCCATCATTACATTGGAGACACAGAGCGAATAATTTTCTTCCCCCCCAAACAAAAGGGAGGGCTCCCCTGCAAGGGGGGAGCCTTCCCTTACTTCTCTCGGAGTTGCAGAAAGGAGAATGAGGTATGACTTCAGAAAAACAGTTTAAGCGCCCTCGAATGCGTGTTAACCGACGCTTTCTGATGCGGCGCATGGTGTGCTGCTGGCCTTGGTTTTTGTTTATAGGGGCAGCTCTTGCTGCAATTCTGCTGCTGCCCGGCGGATTGGGGAGCGCTAGGCTTCGGGCCAACGCCGAGTACATTTACTCGTATGTTTCGGCGACGACTGCGGGGGAGTTAACGAAATTGGATGTTGCGCTGGGAGATTCTGTTGAGGTCGGCCAAGTGATTGGTCGATTAAAGAGGAATGTTCAGAACGCCGGCGCTGAGGAGCAATGTGAGTTGCGGGCCGAAGCGTCTGGCGTAGTGACCGGAGTGCTGTGTCAGGTCGGCGATTCGGTCGATGTCGGGGAGGCCGTTGTCCGCATCGGGCAGCCCTCTACGCGTCGAGTAACGGCATTTGTTCCGCCGGACTATCGGCGGAATCTTTGTGTCGGGAAGCGTTGTTGTGTGGTGGCTCAAGACGGCAAGAAGACCTATCAGGGGAAAGTTCTATTTGTTCCGTCCAACGCGCTCGCGAACGGAGAGAGTGTGCCGAACGAAGAGCGTATTACGATTGAATTAATGGATGGAGAATTGTTTCCGGGAGAGGCGGTGGCCGTGGTTGCAAATCATTCCGTGCTCAATCACTGGTTCGAAATGTAAAAAGAATCAACCTGTTTCCCCCAGCCCGTTTTTCGTACCCAATCGTTCGATTTGCCCTTTCGGCTATGACTTTTATTCTGGGCCAGTTGATGTAATAGCACATAGCGCGGGAAATGTGCTAATAGGTGCAGCTGTTCAGGATGAACGGTCCACATTCCGAAATTACAGAAAAGGTATTGCTTCATCCTTTGCCGAAGTTGTTGATCTGAGGTCATAAATGAAGTCTCCAATCTGAACGCTCATATCTGCCGGAAGGTCTACAGGGGATCAGTCGGATTATGCTGCAGTCAGGATTGTTCGGCAATACTTTCGCTTTATTCTGCACGATCGTTGTGGCACCGTCCGTTTTCCTTTTGCAGAAGGCAAAACAGGAGACAAGGCAGGAGACTTTTTGAATGAATGCAGTGGGATGGATAATTAAAACAGTGATGGCCTCGACGGTTGTTTTCACCTTACTAGGGGGGCAATCGGTTTATTCAGAAGAGAAGGCTTCAGAAAAACTGCACCGATTTAGTGATCGGGATGGAAATTCATTCAGAGGGTTTGTTACGGCCTATGACGACAAAAAGGACATAGTTTCCATCCGACGGCTGGACGGGAAAACGGGAGAGGCGAAACTTTCTGTCTTTTCCGGCGAGGATCAAAAATATATCCGTGAGTGGGGAATGCGGAACAGTTTCATGAGCGGAATCAACGTTGTTCCTACGATGAACAGCGAGAGAAGCGAAATGATTGACAACGAAAAGGGGACGATGAAAACCCTTTGGGATATTCATTATGAGCTCTCTTTGGAAAATACCACTTCATACGGTTTTACGAATATGACGTTGGAATACTGCGTTTTTTATCGACAGGGGACACGCGAGAAAGAGGGGAATATCGTTTATTCCGAGGGTGTTTTGTATGGGAAAAATCCTATTGAGGGGATTGCCTCATCCGGGAAGAGCAGTCTGAAGACCGATGTAATCAAGCTGTACCGCGAACAGGGGAGGGGAACATCTTTTGGGATTGTCGATAGTCGGGCCGAGTTTAAGGTGCGTGGAGTATGGGTCCGTCTTACGGTCAAGCTTCCTAATGGAGAGGTTTGCGTGCGCGATTTCAGGAGTTCGGATGATAGTTTCTGGAAATGGGTTTCTCAATCTCATCCCGTTGGATTGAATGTGGATACAACGCCGACGAAGAAACCCCAGACCTCCGTTCAGTCCGTTTCTTCGCAGTAATTCTCACTCATCGATTATCCGGCGGCCCTTAATGGCGCGCGCGAGCGTGGCGGCATCGGTGTATTCAACCGCACTTCCTGCCGGTAAACCAAAGGCAATGCGGGATACTTTTACGCTGCGTGTGGAGAGAATTTCCCGGAGATAGACGGCAGTGGCGTCGCTTTCAACATCGGTGCCGAGGGTGATGATGACCTCGGCGATGTTTTCATCGGCAATGCGTTGGAGCAGTTTATCGACGCGCAGATCGGCGGCACCGACGCCGTTCATCGGCGACAGACGACCCATCAGCGCGTGATAACGCCCGTGAAATCCGCCGGATTCTTCGATTTTAATGATATCCGCCGGGGATTCGACGACGCAGAGCATTTGGGCCTCTCGACGGGGGCGGGTGCAAAGATCGCAAGGATTTTTTGTCGTCAGCGTAATACTTCCGCACTGCTCGCAGGTGACAATGTTTTCATCGGCTTCCAGTAGAGCGTTCGCGAGAATACGCATAAGGCCCTTTTGATCCTGCACCAACGCCATCGCCATACGTTCTGCCGTGCGCCTGCCGATGCCGGGCAGGCGGCTGAGTGCTGCTGTCAGCGTGTCAAGGGGGATCAAATGCTGCATGAGTTGAAATCCTGAGTTCGAATTTCGAAATTCGTGCTTCGAAATTTCCTTTAAAAGGGCAGTCCCATTCCGCCGGGGAGGCCCATGCCCTGTGTCAGTTTGCCCATTTCTTTGGCCATCGTCTCCTGTGCAGAGCTGAGTGCTCCGTCAACGGCTGCGAATACGAGATCCTCAAGCATTTCCACATCGTCCGGATCCACCGCATCGGGGTTGATTTTGATGCGGGTAATCTTCATGTCGCAGGTGGCAGTGGCGGTAACCATGCCGCCGCCGGCACTAAACTGAACTTCGGTTTGGGCGAGTTCGTCCTGCTTCTTTTTCATGTTTTTCTGGATGTCGGCAGCCTGCTTCATCATTTTCATCATGTTCATCGTAGTTCAATCCTTCTGTTGTTAATCCTTATACGAAATACGCAATACGTAATGCGTAATACGTAAGCTGCGTTACTCTCTCACGTCTTCAATTTCCCCGTTAAAGGTTTCCACGACCATTTTCACGGCGGGGTGTTCGTACCATTTTGCCAATCCGGTTAAATCCTTTTTCTTTTCTTCCTTTTCGGTGGGGTGATCGCTTGGGAGCGGGCGGCGATCGTCTGGTTTGAGCGGCTCAAAAGTGATCGCGAGCATGCGGTTGAGAAATCGATTAATGGCACGCGCCAGCGCCAGTTTGGCCCGGGGATCTTCCAGTCGTTCGAGATTACCTTTGAATTCGGGATCATAGCCTACCACAATCTGTTCTGCGTTGACCTGTAGCGGTGCGGTGTCGAGGAAATATCGGAGCGACAGCGCATCGGCTTTTCCCACATGATCAATAATCGTATGCCAGTTCGTTAGGAGAATTTCCAGCTCGTCGGTGTCGTCACTCTTTTTTTTTTGATCGACGACGTTGGGCGAAGCGGCGGGTTTTGCAGCTGTGGGGCTCAGTGCCGCGCCGGATTTAACGTTTTTTTTTAGCTCGTTAACCTGTTTGAGCAGTTCATTCAGCGTCGCGGTTTCTGCCGCGCGGGAGCAGCGGATCAGTCCGGTTTCGAGGAGCGTTCTTTTTGAGAGGGCATAGCGCATGCGGGCATCGGTTTCGATCAGCGCATCGATAATACGCAGGATACGCCCGGCTTCCGTATGGGGTGCCTGCATTTGATAAAACTGTAATTGCGCCTCCGGCAGTTCAAGCGCAGAAACCCCTTTACCTGCGTAGAGCACAACCAGCAGATTACGAAAACTTTCGAGCAGTTCCATGATTACACGCTGCAAATCTTTACCCGACTGGTCCATCGTGGCAACAATTTTAATGATTTTTGGAACGTCGGACTGAAGAACGGCGAGGGTCAGCCCCTCCAACACCGAGCGCGATACCAAACCGAAAACAGAGAGAACGTCTTCTTCTTCAATCTCTTTTCCTCGGAAGGAAATAATCTGGTCGAGCGCCGATTCCGCATCGCGCAGGCCGCCTTCGGCCCCGCGGGCAATGGCCAGCAGGGCGTCTTCTGAAATCGTGATATTTTCCTCCGCACAGCCTTTGCGCAGGCGATCAACAATATCCTGCACCGAGATGCGCCGCAGATCAAAGCGTTGGCAACGCGAAAGAATGGTCGGGAGCACCTTGTGTACATCGGTTGTTGCAAAGATAAATTTAACGTGCGGCGGCGGCTCTTCCAGTGTTTTGAGCAGCGCATTAAACGCGGCGGTGGAAAGCATGTGCACTTCGTCGATAATATAGATTTTATAGGGGCCCCGCGCAGGCGAGTAGCGGGCATTGTCGCGCAGCTCGCGCACCTGCTCCACCCCGTTGTTTGACGCTCCGTCGATCTCAATCACATCCATGCTGTTTCCGGCGACGATCTCTCGGCAGGAGTCGCATTGGTCGCACGGAGTAGGCGTTGGGCCTTTCATGCAATTGAGCGCTTTGGCTAGAATCCGGGCTGAGGTCGTTTTCCCGGTTCCGCGCGAGCCCACAAAGATATAAGCGTGGGCCACGCGGTCGGTTTCGATGGCATTGGTCAGCGTCTTGGTGACGTGCTCCTGCCCGACCACATCCGAGAATTGTTGCGGGCGCCATTTTCGTGCTAGTACTTCGTAGGCCATATTGCTCCGTTTTCCGTTCGGCAAGCAACCGAAAGGATTCCCGGCAACGCTCCGACAGGCGATTCCGAACACCCGTAATACATGGGTTACCGCTGCTGCCTTCCGACCCTGACGGGGTTTCCCAGATTCCGTCATCCGGAGGCCTGTCTT
>JAFGWS010000146.1 GCA_016937035.1 Pontiellaceae bacterium | reverse complement strand
TGAGAGTTCAACCATCTTTAAAATCTGCCGCTCAACTCCGGGAGAGATGTCTTTTCCGCCGTGATTCGGTACCGGAAAAATCTTTTCACCGTTTGAAAACAAAACGTGCGATCCCTTTTGTCGGACGACTTTATATCCGAGCTTTTGCAGTCGCTTCTCTATCTGCCGGAAGCTATACGGCATGAGCAACCTTCTGAAGCTGATTCCGCACCTTTCGTTCTACTTCCACCTGCTCCAAATGATAATCCATCATCATTTCGACCACGTTGCCCAACTCATTCAGAGCCTCTTGTTCGGAAGCCCCGAAGGCGTAGAGATTTTCGCGGCCCTTCACTTTGGCCAAATATCCATCGCCATCTTTTTTGACTTCAATTTGCATCCTTCACTCCCCGCCTTCGATTTTATGGAGATATTCCTGAACCCGCTTTTCGATCTGACGGATTTCCTTTTCGGACTCCAGTTCAGACTCGACGACGCCGATCAGCTCTTCCAGTGCTTCCCGTTTGGTAAAACCAAAGGCAACGAGATGTTTGTGACTGGCCACTTTCGCGGTGAATCCATCTTTATCTTTGATTAGTTCAACTTTCATTTTTCGTCTCCAAAAAACTAAATGTCCAGATTTGTAACGTTAAGTGCGTTCTCCTGAATAAATTCGCGTCGAGGCTCCACTTCATCGCCCATCAGGATGGTAAACATTTCGTCGGCCTTGACCGCATCTTCGAGCACGACCTTGGTCATTCGGCGTTTTTCCGGATCGAGCGTGGTTTCCCACAACTGATCCGGGTTCATTTCACCCAACCCTTTATAGCGCTGAATGCTCATACCCTTGCGGCCGAGGCCGCGAACCAGACCGAGCAGATCCATCAGCGAGTGGGCCTCCAGCTTGGTGCCTTTGTCGTCGATATTGAAAAGCGGTTTTTCAGCACCGATCAATTGATCGATAGAGAATCCGGATTCGGCCAGTGTATTGACAATTTCTTTCAGATTTTTGGAGAAAAAGAGCTCTTTTCTGCGCGGTTCAGGGATGTTCAGCTTCGGCGCTTCTGCTCCCGAATCGTCGGAAGCTTCAACGTGGATCACTTTCGATGCCGCCGCATGTTGCACTTCTTCGTTGATGGCCTTCAGGGCATAATCGTCGAGTGCAAAGCGCACGTCGAGGTCCTCGCCCAGCTCGTTCAGGTAGACACAATATTGCGGGAAGTTTCCGGTTGCTTCATCGCGATAGGAGAGGAAATCGTTCAGTGCGATGCCCCGGCGCCGCAGTTTGTCGGAAATCTCTTCCACCTGCACCAGGCGCTCCAAAAGCTCTCGGAGTTCTTTGGTATTGAGCAGCTCGGTGCCGTCGAGCTCTTCAAGACGCAGCCCGTCGGCCCCGAGGTCGAGCAGGATTTGGGTCAGGTGTGCGTCGGATTCGACATACTCCTCGCGTTTGCGGCGCGTCACCTTATAAAGCGGCGGCTGTGCGATGTAGACGTAACCATGCTCAATCAGCTGCGGCATCTGACGATAGAAGAAGGTCAGCAGCAGCGTCCGAATGTGTGCGCCGTCAACGTCCGCGTCGGTCATAATGATGACCTTGTGGTAGCGCGCCTTGGTGATATCAAAGTCGTCCATGCCGATGCCCGTTCCGATCGCGGTAATCATGGTTCGAATTTCCTCGTTGGCGAGCACCTTATCCAGACGCGCCTTCTGCACGTTGATTACTTTACCCTTTACCGGGAGAATCGCCTGAAACTCGCGTTCACGTCCCTGCTTTGCGGAGCCGCCCGCAGAGTCCCCTTCCACAATGAACAGTTCGGAGCGGGCCGGATCGCGGCTGGAGCAGTCGGCCAGTTTGCCCGGCAGGCCGCCGCTTTCGAGGGCCCCCTTGCGCCGCGCCAGATCGCGCGCTTTACGCGCCGCCAGCCGTGCACGCGCTGCAACGACCGCTTTCTCAATAATGGTGCGTGCAACGGAAGGATTTTCCTCAAAATAGTTTCCGAGTTCATCATTCACGATTTGCGTAACGATGCCTTCTACTTCGCCGTTGCCGAGCTTGGTCTTGGTCTGCCCCTCAAACTGCGGATCGGGAATCTTCACGCTGATGACCGCGGTGAGCCCTTCACGGATATCGTCGCCGCCCATTGACTGCTTATCGTCTTTGATCAGCTTATTATTCTTGGCGTACTGGTTGACCGTACGCGTCAGCGCCGAACGGAAGCCGGAGAGGTGTGTGCCGCCCTCGATCGTGTTAATATTGTTGGCAAACGAAAAGATGGTTTCGTTGTACGCGTCGGAATACTGCATGGCGATTTCAACCGTTACGCCGTCCTTCTCGCGCTCAAAATAGATCACATCCGGATGCATCGGCGACTTGTTCCGATTCAGATGCTGCACAAATTCAAGAATACCGCCCTCATACATGAAGACCTCTTCACGTCCGGTGGCATCTTCGGTGAGCGTAATTTTTGCGCCGCGGTTCAGGAAGGCCAGCTCGCGCAGACGGGCCGAAAGAATATCCCACTGGAACCCGCCTTCGTGAGTGAAAATAGTGAGGTCCGGCTTAAAGGTTACTTTCGTCCCGGTATCGTTGGTCTTACCGATCGTCACAAGATCGGTCACCTCAACCCCGCGCTCAAAACGCTGATGATAGACCGAGCCGTCACGCCTGACTTCCACTTCCAGCCATTCCGAGAGCGCGTTCACACAGGAGACACCGACCCCGTGGAGACCGCCGGAAACCTTGTAGGTTTCGGAGTCAAATTTACCGCCCGCGTGCAGTACGGTCATTACCACCGTAACTGCCGGCTTGCCTTCCGTCGGATGCATGTCCACCGGAATACCGCGACCGTCGTCGGTCACGCTCAGCGATCCGTCTTCATTAATGCAGACCTCCACGTTGGAGCAGTATCCCGCCAACGCTTCGTCGATGGAGTTGTCCACCACTTCATAAACACAGTGGTGATATCCTCTCGATCCCGTATCGCCGATATACATCGCCGGGCGCTTGCGCACGGCGGCAATCCCCTCCAAAACGGTAATATGATCGGCTCCGTAGCCTTTCGCATCCGGGTTCTGTGCGGCCCGAGAGAGGGCATCCTTCCTGCTGTTCAGATCATTTTGGGCATCAGACATAGTGGTCCTGTTCCTTTCCGTAAAATTGATCAGGAGAAAGTAGCAGATATCGAGGAATCATAGCAACGGCATAAGCCCCCAAATTTGGAAAATTTGCCCTTAAGCTATGATGCGAACCCTGGAGATTTCGATGAAATTAATCCGGATCGAAGCGGTAGCCGACTTGGCGGACCGTGTGGATAAAAACGGGGTTGGCAGGATCGGGTTCAATTTTGTTGCGCAGGGTGGTGACGAAGCGGTCGACGCTGCGGCTGGTGACGATGCAGTCGTAGCCCCAGACCGCGTTGAGAATTTCATCGCGCGTCAGCGCGCGGCCCGTTTTTTCGATAAAATAGGTGAGCAGGTTGAATTCCTTGGGCGAGAGTTCGATCTCTTCGCCGTCACGCAGGAGCCTTCGGGCGGCGCGGTCGAGCTGCAGATCGCCGAATTCGACGAGGTCGGCAGTCTCGGTTCTTCTGGTGCGGCGCAGGAATGCGGCGGCTCGGGCGAGGAGTTCATTAATGCTGAAGGGCTTGGTAACATAGTCGTCTGCGCCCAGATTGAGGCCGAGCACGACGTCCGATTCCTCGCTCTTGGCGGTGAGCATAATGATGGGCATTTCCAGCCCTTCCTGGCGAAGCAGGCGGCAGATTTCGTAGCCGTTGATCTTGGGCAGCATGAGGTCGAGAATGATCAGGTCGGGCCGTGCGTTTAAGGCGGCATCGAGCCCCTTTTCCCCGTCGGCGGCGGTGAGCACTTTATAGCCCTTGAACGCAAAGTTATCCTTCAGCCCGATGAGCATGCTCGGATCATCTTCAACAATCAGTACCGTTTCCATTACACCCCTTCATTCCTTAGCACCCTGTTTTAAACACCCGCTGCGCTTAAGACACGAAGTACTCTATGTTTTGTGCGCTTTGTGCCTTTGTGTTTAATTAATCGTTCCTCGGCAAATGCACGGAGAATGTGCTGCCTTCACCGGGCCGGCTCTCCACATCGATGCGCCCTTTATGCGCGTTTACGATGAACCAGACAATACTCAATCCGAGTCCGCAGCCTTCGCTGGAACGCGCCAGCGAGCTGTCGACCTGATAAAAATGGTTGAATATTTTACGAATCTGCCGCCGCGTGAGGCCGATGCCGTTGTCCGAAACCGCAAAGCAGACCTCTTCGTTTTCGACGGTGAGCGAGAGCCGAATCTGTTTGTCGGTGCCGGTATATTTGCAGGCATTGTCGAGCAGGTTGATCAGAACGGTGACGAGCGCATCGGAGTCAACCGTGATCTCCGGCAGCTCGTGCGCAAGGTCCATTTCTAATTTACAGCCATTCGCCTTATATTTGGTACAAATGGACTCCACCGCATCCTCGACTATATCGGCCGGCGCGGTCGGCAGCATAGTAAAGGCATTTCGATTGCGCTCCATGCGCGAGAAGGAGAGAAAGTTTTCGATCACACGGGTGAGGCGCTCGTTTTCGCGCGCGATCATGTTCAGATATTCCTCTGCGTGCGCCTCATCGCGCACCCGTTTTTCGAGGAGCGTATCGACCAGCAGGCGCATCGAGGCCAGCGGGGTTTTGAGCTCATGCGAGACCGTCGCGATAAAGTTGTTCTTCATTTTGTTGAGCCGAATCTGCCGGCCTACCGCCTGACCTGCAAATATACCGACCAGCAGGATCACCAGAATCACCATCGCACCGGTCCAGATGTAAACCGTAATCTGTCTGCCCGCCGCCTTGTTGAACATATCGCCGTTCTCAAAAAACAGTTCAATGTGTCCTTCCGGGGAACCCGTCGGCAGCGGCGCGGAAACAATGGTGTCAATGCCTTCTCCCGCGTCGCCGCCGATCAGCCGCCCCTGCACATCGAACACGCGGAACTGCACCTCTGCGTCCGCCAGCGCATCGCGATAGCCCGACAGGGCTGACATCAGCCCCTCGTCGTCCATCAGAATGAGAATTTCGTTTAGCGGAGTTGAATGGCGCACCGCATAGAGCCGCTCTGCACCGCTGTTGATGCGCCGAATCTGATCAACCGGATAGTCGGCCACGGACACGACGTCGCGCGCCGTCAGCGAAAGCGACTCCGCCGCGATCAACTGCTTGAGCGATGCAGAAAAGCCTTCGACTGCGTCCAATTCCGTTCCTTGCAGGGTTTCCAGAAACCGGCGGGCAACCAATAGATTTTGGGTCGACGGAAGAAACTCAGCGCCGGGCTTAAACAGATCGGCGGCGAGCTGCTCCACCAGCGAAGTCGTCAGCGGATGCTCTTCCATCATTCCGGCCTCTTTGAGCTGTGTGAGCAACAATAAACGGGTCGATGCAGAAGACGGATCAGCATTTGCTATCGCGGCAGCAAACGCGGCGTCCCAGCGCTCCAACTTTGCCAAACAGCGGATCTGGCCGGCCGCCGAGCGCGGATCTCCGGATGCGGCCAACTGCGCATAACGCTCTGCCGCCGCCTCCATATCCTGCTCCACAAATTCCAGCTGCCACGCCGCATTGAGCTGTTCGTCCGAAAGAACATTTGAGGCCGACGGACCGCCCGCAGAGGGGAAGGCGGGCGGTCCGTCAGAACTCCAAATCAATACACCCTGAAAATGTTCTTCCAGCACCAATCGGCGCAACAGCCCATTTGGATTTTGCAGCCAGTCCGTTGAGTTGAGCGCATTCAGCCGCACAAGGAATTGATGCTGGGCCTGTGCGCTCGCCTCCTTCAGCTCGCCTTCGTAGAGCGTCGCAAGCTTCTGACGGATCACCAGCCGCTCGTTGATCACTACCCGGCTCATAAACCAAAGCAGGCTGACCGTCGGCAGCACGATGGCTGCC
>JAFGWS010000145.1 GCA_016937035.1 Pontiellaceae bacterium | reverse complement strand
GTATACGCTGCCGGCGGATGACGTCCGCGTGGGTTCAATCGACCGATGCGACTCGCTGGCGCATCCTGCCATAATCACTGCAACCCCGATCAAAGAAAGCCACTTGGCCCAAATACTTACCCCATTCATCATGATACGCCTCCCTTTTAATAATCCACTCAGCGCAGAGTCATAACTCGCCGCGCTTCCTGTACCGAGAATTTCGCTATTGCGGAATTCATATATACCGACACACGAGCAGAGTAGACCCCGATGGAGGCCACCACGTTCAATGTCACTTTGGCACAGACCATTTTCTTCTTGGCGGAATTCTGTCCATAAAAAGCACAACCGCAAGCTTTCCTTTCATGCGCGTCCCGTGTATTGCGTACTTACATGAAAACCCCTGTATTTATTATCGATGAAGCACGCATCCGCAGTAACTGCGAGATTCTCTCGTCCGTTAAGGAACGCACCGGTTGCAAAGTATTGCTGGCTCTAAAAGGCTTTGCCTGCTGGCCGCTGGCCCCGGTGATCCGGGAATATCTCGACGGAACCTGCGCAAGCTCGCCGTGGGAAGCGCGACTGGGTCGTGAAGAGTTTGGCGGTGAAGTGCACGCCTTCGCCGCCGCCTATTCCGAAACCGACTTTGCGGAACTGCTGACGCTTTGCGACGAAATCGATTTTAACTCGTTTGCCCAATGGGAAAAATTTGGCAGGGAACTTTTGGTAGCGCGGGGTGTCCTCACCCCGCCACGGACGGCTGCGGAGAGCCGTCCCTACCTCGATGCGGAGCGCTGCGGAGCGCTGTCTTTGCCCAAATTCGGTCTTCGCATTAACCCCGAATGCTCAACGCAGGATCCCGCTCATTCGATTTATGATCCGTGCGCCCCGAAATCGCGTCTCGGAATTCGAAGAAAGGATTTTGATAAATATTGTAGAGCTGGAACGGCTGAAAGCCTTCCAGCCGCGGCGGAAAGGTCTACGACCATTTCCGCCCTACAAGGCATTTCCGGACTGCACTTCCACACCCTGTGCGAACAGAATGCGGACGCACTGCAGACGACGCTGAAGGCGGTGGAGGAACAGTTCGACGCCATTCTTTCGCAGATGGAGTGGGTCAATTTCGGCGGAGGACACCACATTACGCGCAGCGACTATGATATCGATCTGCTTTGCGGATTGATTAACGATTTCAAAAAACGCTACGGCGTTCAGGTGATTCTCGAGCCCGGCGAAGCGCTTGCGCTGAACGCCGGCGTTTTGGTTTCAACGGTACTGGACGTGATCGACAACGACGGTCCCATCGCGATTCTGGATGTCTCCTGTACCTGCCACATGCCCGATGTACTGGAGATGCCCTATCGCCCGGCAATTGGTAAACGTACAGAAAATGACTTTTTTGAAGCGCTGAACCATCCGGCAGGCGAAGCGAACAAAAAGGCGTTCACCTATCGACTGGCTGGACTGAGCTGTTTGGCGGGCGATGTGATCGGCGACTACTCTTTCGATGAACCGCTGGCCCCCGGCGATCAACTGGTTTTCGGCGATATGGCGCACTATTCGATGGTCAAAACCTCATTTTTTAACGGCATACAGCATCCCGACATTGCCATTCAGCGCAACGGATCCATCGAGGTCGTCCGCCGGTTTGATTATTCCGATTACAAAAGCCGATTGGCCTAAACAAAACGTTTCCAGTGCTTCAATCCTAATCAAGTTGATTTCGTATGCCGCTTCCGTCAACGCCTTTATCCAAAGATTGGCACCTTTGATGAATGGGATGACTGTGGATTCATTTTTCTGTTCCCTTTTTCATTTCGACAACCTGTGTTCCGGAAGGCGCCGCCAGCGCAATCAGCCAGCACGGCAGAGTAAAGCCCAGCAGCAGCACCGGATTGCAATATCCGGTCAGCACGGTCGCCAGACTACCGGAAAGTGTATTTGGAAAGGCGGCAAACGAGCGCCTCGTAATAGTCAAACCGTATGATGCCGCGAGGGATTCAAAATGCTCTCCCTCGGGAAACACGAGATGGCGGGGAGCATCGAGCCCGTGCCAATAGGTTTTAAACAGTCGGGCCTCCCACGACCGGATGTTCGGCACCGCGATATAAAGCGTTCCGTTCTTTTTTAGAAGCGTTTGGAAAGCATCGAAAGCTCCCCGCAGATCAGAAAGATGTTCCAGTACATAGTGAGCGGTAATCACATCGATCGTCCCGGCCCGCTCTTTGCATAATGCCTGAAGAGAACTATAAACAGGAAACCCGCATCGTTCGGTAAGAGTTTCGGCGTGAGCGGCACCAGGCTCAAATCCAACAACCTCCCCTACCCGGCTTTTCACCTCGTTCAGAAATGTTCCGTCACCACAGCCAAAATCCAGAAGGGTCATTCGTTCCGCACCGGAGGCGGGGTGAAAATAGACCTGCTGGTGAAAAATGCGACGAGCCAAACGCTGGAGCGCGTTACGGGATGTGTGCACGGGATAATCCGCATATAACGCCTGAATATCTGCTGGCATCGGAAACTGCTGAACCAGCGAGCAACCGCAACATTCCACATAATCCACCGGATCGTTTTTTCTTAGATAAAAGTCAGAACATTCCTTCAGCCAGGGCTGGGCCTCATGCGATCCGCAAAAGATACATTTGAAACCGGAGCTCGTCATGGAAGGATCCCCTTCCACCAAGTCACTGTCTCTTCCAGCCCCTGCTCAAGGGGAATGGATGGGTGCCAGCCAACTTCTCCAAAAAGTCGTAAAGAAAAGTTTCCAGTTCCATAATATAGTAGTTTCACGCAAATGCTCCCGCTTACCCACCAGCTCGTAAGAAAGATGCCTGTCCGCCAAGCGTCCTTTTGCAAACATAAGGACGTAGAGAGGCCGAAGAGTCAAATCCTATTGCCGCAAATGTTGTATAAGCTCAATCTTACGGATAACCCCTTACGTTACAGCGGTGATCGACTGGCTCGCTCTTTTTTAGAACGCGACGATGCCGATTGAGATAGGCAGGCAGAAATACCCGCCCCAACAATATCAGAATTGAAGAATTTTAAATAGATTGCAAGGATGATGTCTTTCCCGAATAGTATAAGGCTATTCCGAAAAAAGAACTGGTTATTTTTCCTGCTCTGCGATCTAATGCCATATTATCGGAACAAGGAGCGAACGGAGCGGGCTGGCATGTCGAGGGCGAAGGAAAATTAAAACAAGGATAAAAAAGCGATGAAGAAAACGTTAGCCGGTTCGATCATATTGATGTGCTTGTGCATGTCATCTCTGGCACAAACGCCGGAGCAATCGGCTGCCTACAAGGCCGCTGTACAATCACAGGAAAACGTCAACCGAGTTCAACACGAAGCGGGTATGCCGGAAATGGCTGTCCCGACTTTTGAGGAATGGTTGAAGGCAGAAGAGGATAAAGAAAAAATACCTGCTTCCTCTGGTTCAACGATAAATAAAGAAGATCCAAAGATTAAGTGGGCAAAAAAACTCGAAACCATACAACCTCAGTTGTGCGAGCTGAAACCCGTTAAGGACAAATCAAACCCTGTAAGCAGTGCGGAAGCCATCAAGGAAAAGATCGCCTGCTCAAAGCCGCAGACAAGGCGTTTGAAAAGCAGGCTGAAATCGAGCGCAAACTGGATGCCATTGCCGCCAAGCATGGCGTTCAACGCAAAAGGAAAAATGGCGAAGGCAAAGTTCAGGTGCTGGCGGGAGAATTTGATGGATATCCCGTATGGCTTGAAAGCCATAATATGAGTGCGGCGGCAGAAATTAGTGCCGATGAACTGTGGCCAACCAACTCCGCACCGTGGCCATCATCGTCCACCGGACGCGACCTGACTGGGACAAATGTGATTCTTGGTATATGGGAAGCAGACGGGGGTGTCTTGACCAACCACCAGGAATTTTCAGGCAGGGTTATCCAAATGGACAACCACCCTACGCAACTCTCCGATCATGCCAGCGGAGTTGCCGGTACAATGGCTGCGGGCGGAAGCACAATAAGCCTATCTGGACTTCCAACCGGAGAGCTTTCACGTGGGGTAGCGTTTAATGCTTACGTTGATGCCTACGATATTGAAGAATTCAATGCCGAACTTGCAAGTGCTTCAGCAGGAACGACAAACATCGTGGGTTTGCGCACTTCGAATCACTCATATGGAATAGAATCAGCATGGGACATCGAATATATCGATGAGTATTATTACAATGGACAAATGCACCCATTTGGAGACATTTACTGGGTATGGACACAGTTCCCCGGCTATATAGAAGATCCTATCTGCGGGTTATATTTCCCCAACACAGACGGAACAGGGTGCAATGAAATTGATGCGTTCATGTCCACCAATGCTCCTCGTCACCTTTTAGTCTATTCTTCAGGAAATAATCGTAACTGGGGGCCGGGGACAGCAGGCGGTTATTTCATCCCTTCTAGTAATGGATGGGACTTGGTTTATTACACTAAAGACTGGAGTTCTGGAGACGGTGACGCAGGATTTGATACTGTGATGCCTCCGGGCGTTGCGAAAAACGTGCTTACCGTCGGTTCCGTGAAAGATGTTTATCACGATGAAGGCGGGTTGACATGGGGCTATGCAAGTAATTCCACCATCAACCTTTCCGATTTCAGCGCGTGCGGCCCGACGGATGACGGGCGCATCAAGCCGGATGTGGTGGCGGTCGGCGAAGCCGATTCTTCCGTCCGTTCTTACGGAATTGTCACTCCGATTTCCTCGGCAACAGACAGCTATACCAGCGCTTATTCAGGAACCAGCTTCTCAGCCCCGCTGGTCACGGGAGGTCTGGGGCTTTGTCAGGAACGGAGAAAACAGCTTTTCCCCGATCTCGACCCGGAAACGGATGACCTGCTCAATTCATCACTCAAAGCGCTCGCCATCCACACCGCCGATGATGTGCTGAATGCCGGCCCCGATTATCTGACGGGCTGGGGATTGTTTAATGCTGTTTCCGCTGTGGAACAAATTGAACTGGATGCTCTGCATGGACGCGGAACACACATCAAGGAACTGGAACTGGCTGTCGGTGAAACCAATTCGTGGATGGTTACCTTGGATGGTTCTGCGTTCAAGGCAACCATCGCATGGAGCGACCTGCCGGGTGAGTTTACCGGATATGTGGATGATGACACCCCAATGCTGGTCAACAACCTTGATTTGTGGGTTGAGAATGAAGCTGGAACTCAAATTTTCCAACCGTGGGTTCTTGATCCTGACCTTGAGCAGGAACGTGAATCCGTTCGCAACACCTCTGCCACAACCGGGTATGACGATATAAATAATGTTGAGCAGGTGGAGATCGCCGCTCCTGCCCCCGGATACTATAGAATCGTTGTCACCCACGCAGGAGGAACAATCGGCGAACAGTCTCCTTCGGATCAAAAAGTATCCATCTTGACCACTGGAGATACTCCATTATCTCCAGTCATTGCGGAGTTTGAGCAATCCCCGACCAATGGCACATTCCTGCTCAGTGTAAAGTGCGATCCCGGAGCCCACATGCAGGTTGAAACCTGCACCGATCTTTCATCCGGTTCATGGCAAACCAATGGCACATTCACCACAGTCGCAAATACGAACTCGGTATTTGTTACATCGAGTTCGGACGTGCACTTCTGGCGTGTGCGCCGTGAAACTGGGGTCAACCAGTGAAATGCTGGCAGGTAATTCTTGCAGTCGTCGTCCTTCCGGGGACGGCTGTTTTACATGCCGAGATCATATATTGCCCAACCAATTTTATACTGGGCGATGTATGGGTTCCGCAGCCTGATGAGCTGTTCAGTCTTGATGTGGATGCAAACGGAACAGTTGATTTTTCTTTGGCTGCAGGAAATTATTATTTTTCTGGTATCCATCCTGAATGCGAAAACAAATATTTAATCCTCCCTTCTCTGCCTCCAAATATTGGTGGCCGTGTTGCAGCTCTAGATTCGGGCTATTTAATTGGTTCAAACAGCGGTGAAAGCAATCCCGAAGAATGGTTTGGTTCAGACAATTACAGCAGCTTTATCCGCATCTTGGACACAGGAAAATACGGAGAATTTTATGAATCTCACGGTTATATTGGACTGGAATTTGAATCAGAAGACGGAACTCATTATGGATGGTTAGAGATTGAGGGGCGAACGCACAGCTCATCAATCCGGATATACGGTTGGGCATATGAGTCTACTCCCGGCGCAAACATTTTTACCGGTGCGATTCCTGAACCCTCAAGCGCGTTGCTGGCCTTGATTGGCGGAATGTCGGTGTGGTTTCTGCGAAGGCAACACCGCATTTCCAAGGATTGGAAAGAGTCATGATTGCAGCATCTGAACGTTTCCAACCCTTGGAAAATTTGTGGGTTGAAAATGAAGAGGGCACCCAAACATTTCAACCATGGGTTCTTGATCCTGATCTTGCTCAGGAACGGGAAATCCCCGACCAATGGCACATTCCTGCTCAGCGTAGAGTGCGATCCCGGAGCCCACATGCAGGTTGAATGCTTCACTGATCTGATATCTGGTTCATGGCAAACCAATGGCACATTCACCACAGTTGCGAATACAAATTCGGTGCTTGTTACATCCAGCTCAGATGTCCGCTTCTGGCGTATGCGCCGTGAAACAGGAATCGGCCAGTGAGACATTGGCTGGTCATTGTTGCAATCGCCCTCCTTGCGGGGGCGACTGTGTCTCACGCAGATATCATCTACCAATCTGCCAATATAGTCGTAGGTGATGTGACGTTCCCTCAGAGCGAAGAGTTTTACGACTTAGATTTGGATTCAAACGGAACCGTCGATTTTGCTTTTGTTGCGGACATCGTTTCGTTTGCAGGAATTCATCCTGAAAACCAAAACAAATACCTGATTCACCCTTCCCCACCACCTAACATCGGAGGGGGTGTGGCTGCGCTAGATGAAGGTTTCATAATTGATCCAACCAGTGGTGATTTCGCATCTGAGGATTGGTTTGGAAATGACGATTGGGGGACATTAACTTTCATATTAGACACGGGAATAACGGGAGAGTTCTATCATAATCGTACATTTATTGGCTTAGAGTTTGAGGCAGATGATGGCGTTCATTATGGATGGATTGATGTTGAAGGAGCCTCCAGAACAATGGAAAACCACCTGCTTAAAGACTCATCTCTTATCATTCATGGCTGGGCGTATGAATCTACTCCCGGAGTCAGCATTGTTGCCGGCGCCATTCCCGAATCAACAGCTATCGGTCTGACACTCATAACTGCTCTTGCCGCAATAATCATTTGCCGCCGCCTCCTGTAGCCCCTCCGCTACAGCGATGATCGATCTCTTTTTCACGCGACGAGGACGTCGCGTCTTCGGTTTCGATTTTGCTCCCCAATAGAATGATCTCAGCTAAGATGAGCAGCATGGATTTTGAGATTAAAATCATCAACGGTCGTGTGTTTGACGGAACCGGGGCGCCGGAAACCGCGGACGACATCGGCATTAACGGAGGCTTTATTGCAGAAATCGGCGACCTATCAAACCGCTCCGCCGCAAAAACGATCGATGCACAGGATTTGATCATCTGCCCCGGATTTATTGACGCACATTCCCACTCCGATGTTTATCTGTTGATTGAACCCTCGGCGGCGTCAAAGATTTATCAGGGCATCACCACCGAAATCGGAGGGAATTGCGGAGCCTCCGCCGCCCCGCTGAACGGCGCTTACAAATTACCGGCCGATTGGTGCGCTCAACTCGCAGGCAACCGCGTCCAGTCGGCCATCCCGCACTGGCAAAGCGTCGCCGAATACCGAACGCTGTACACCGAGATCCAACCGGCCATCAATATGGCGCTGCTCGTCGGCCACAATACACTGCACGCCGGAATCTGCGGTTATGAACCGCGCGGCGCAGCGCCCGATGAACTTCGGCGCATGAACCACGAACTCGAGCGCGCGCTCGACGAAGGGGCCATCGGCCTCAGCTCCGGCCTCGCCTATCCGCCTGGCTCTGCCGTTCCCCGTGAAGAGCTGATTGCGCTGGCCAAAACGGCTGCGCGGCGCGGCGGTCTTTTCACCACACACATGCGATCCGAATCGAACGGACTGCTCGAAGCGATCGATGAGGCCATCGATATTGCGGAACAGGCCGAAATTCAGCTGCACATTTCTCACCTCAAGGCGTCGGGCAGCGCCAACTGGAATAAACTGGAATCCGCGCTGGAAAAAATCCGCCGTGCACGCGACCTGCTTGGTCTGCCCATCAGCGCCGACCGCTATCCCTACACCGCCAGCTCCACCGATCTCGACATTCTCCTGCCTCAGTGGGCAACATACGGCGGACGCGATGCCATTCTCACGCGCATCCGTGATCCCAAAACCCGCGCCGCCCTGCGCGCAGCGTTTTCCGATCAACCGGACGACTACTGGGACAACGTGATGGTCGGCCTGACCACATTTGAGGCGTTTAAAGGAAAATATCTGCTGGAGATCGCGCAGGAACTGAACATGGAACCCGTGGATGCCTTTCTCCATCTGATTGATGTCGACAAGCTGAAAACCGGAGCGATTTTCTTCTGCATGTCGGAGAGCAATCTACAGCGCGTACTGGCGGAACCCTATGTTTCGATCGGCTCCGACGGCTCCATGCGCGCACCTTGGGGACCGCTCAGCACCGATCATCCGCACCCGCGTGCATACGGAAGCCACACCCGTTTTCTGCGAATGGCGCTCGACGGGAAAACCGTCCCGCCGGCGGAAGCAATCCATAAAATGACCGGGCTGCCCGCAGAACAATTCGGACTCAAAAAACGAGGCCTCCTTCAAGAGGGCTACGCCGCCGACCTACTCATCTTTGATCCGAATGCAATCTGCGAAAAGAGCACCTACGCTGCGCCGCACCAGCTTTCTGAAGGCATTCGCCACGTTTTCGTGAACGGCGTGCACTCGCTGGCCGATGGACAACACACGGAGCACCGCAGCGGAAAATTTCTCTTCCACTGAGCGCCGGAAACCCAAATTAAAACGTCAGCTTTGAGCGGTAAAACGCCAGTTCGGCAATCGACGCTTTGATATCGAACAGCGCATCATGAGCGTTTGTTTCGCCAATGCCGCCGCCGGGAAAATATTGGTTCAGCAGGCCGATGCAGCCTTTATCAAACGGCTGGCCTGTCGCCCAATCCTGCCACTGAATCTTCATGGAGGAAACATCAAGCAGCCGATAGTGGAGCCGACGCCCAAACTCCGGCAAAAACCGGCGCATCAAAAACCAGTCGTTGTGGACGCTGTTTCCGGCGAGAACCGGACGCTTGCTCATCTCTTTACAGGGCGTGGCGCAATAGCGATCCAGCAGCGCAGCGATCTGCCGATCGGCCTCTTCCACGCTCACCGCCTTATCCGTCCGACAGCGAGCAACCAGCTCCGGCAGATTTTCCGCCACCCAGGGACTGACCTCTTCGCCTTCACCCAGCCGAATGCACAGATTTAAATCCGCTTCCGGCGGAGCAATCCGTTTCAGGTCGGTATCCGTGAGAATGACAGCCACTTGGAGCAGACGCGCCTGCTCCAGATCAAGCGAGGTAAATTCCGCATCGAACCAAACATACGCCACCGTTTTTTCAATTTTCAGCTTCATTTTCAACCTCTCTTAAAGAAGAAAAACGGCGGGCGCAACCGCTCCCGCCACAAGCTATAACTTAAAACTTAACCACTCGTTCACTTGATTAAATTATACGTATCGAGCGCAATCACCAGTTCTTCGTTGGTGTGGATCTTGAGTCCGGTCACCTTGGAATCATCGGTGGTGATTACGGTTTCATTGGCATTGTTCCGCGCCGTATCTACTTTCAATCCAAGGAACCCAAAGTTTTCGAGAATCCGACTACGGAGCATCGGGTTGTTTTCGCCCACGCCGGCGGTAAAGACAATAGCGTCTACGCCGTTCATTGCAGCGACGTACGAGCCGATAAACTTCTGGATGCTGTAGCAGAACATTTCGATCGCCAGCTTGCAGTCAGGATCACCCGCTTCAGCGCCCTGAACGTTGTCGCGCATGTCGCTCTTCCCGGAGATCGACAACAGACCGCCCTGCTTATTCATCATCGTGCTGACCTGAACCGGTTTCAGGCCCTGCGATTCCATAATGTAGAGCGGAACATACGGATCGAGCGTCCCGGAGCGCGTACCCATAATAATGCCGTCGAGCGGCGTGAAGCCCATCGTGGTATCCACCGACTTGCCGCCCATGAACGCGGCCAGCGATCCGCCGTTGCCCAGATGGCAGGTCACAATTTTGAGCTCTTCCAGCGGCTTGCCGAGCACTTCGGCAGCTTTTTGAGCCACATAACCGTGCGACGTTCCATGGAACCCGTACTTACGGATTTTATAATTGGTGTACTGCTCGCGCGGCAGCGCATACATATAGGCCTTTTTCGGCATCGACTGATGAACCGCCGTATCAAAAACCGCCACCTGCGGCATATCCGGCAGCAGGGCAGCCATCGCCTTGATGCCCATCAGATTCGGCGGATTATGCAGTGGAGCCAATACCGAGTTGCGGTCGATGGCGTTGATCACATCATCATTTATCAGCGCAGAAGCGGTAAAATCTTCCCCACCGTGCACCACGCGATGCCCCACACCGCTGAGATCTTCCAGACTGTCCAGCACACCCTTTTCCGCATCGGTGAGCTGCTTGAGAATATTATCGATCGCCACCTTGTGATTCGGCAGATCGATAAACTGCTTATCCTTGCCTTCGCTGTCTGCGCATTCCATCGTCAGCGTAGACCCTTCAATCCCGATACGGTCGGCCTGACCTTCGCACAGTGCGCGAAATTCATCGCTGGTCGCAGACACTTGATAGAGCTTAAACTTAATCGAGGAAGAGCCCGAATTGAGTACCAAAATTTTCATTAAACCAATTCCTTTAAATACAGAGTGAGCGATTAGAGCGACTGAAGCACTGTGATGGCGGCCACACCGACGATATCCTCAACGGAGCATCCGCGGGAAAGATCGTTAACCGGCTTCTTCAAGCCCTGCAGCAGCGGACCGAACGCCTCAGCACCCGCCATACGCTGCACAATCTTATACGCAATGTTACCAGCGTTCAGGTCTGGGAAAATCAATACGCGCGCTTCGCCGCCCAACGGGCTGTTGGGACACTTTTTCGAAGCAACTGCCGGAACAATCGCGGCGTCCACCTGCAGCTCGCCATCCACGACAATATCCTTACCGGCACACTCATCCATCACGCGCTGTTTGGCCAGCTTGGTGGCTTCCTGCACCTTATCCACCAACGGGCTCGAGGCCGAACCATAGGTAGAATATGAAAGCATCGCCGTTTTAGCCGGAATACCGAACTGAAGCGCGGAATTGGCGCTCTGAATGGCAATCTGTGAAAGCTGATCCGCGTCAGGATTTTCAACCAGCCCGCAGTCCGAGAAGATGTACGGAACGCCGTTCACGCACTCAATGAAGAAACTCGAAACAATCGCCCCTCTCTTGGCCGACTTAATAATCTGAAGCGCCGGACGAACCGTGTCCGCCGTCGAATGTGCGGCACCGGAAACCAGCCCGTCGGCATGGCCTTCCTGCATAATCATCATGCCGAAATAATTGACGTGCTTGACGGCGGCCAGGGCCTTCTCCGGCGTCATGCCCTTGTCCTTACGCAGCTCATAAAACGCGTCTGCATAGCCCTGAAGCTTCTCTGAAGTTTCAGGATTAATCAGGATAATGCCGTCCAAGCCATACCCTTTTTCACTGAACCACGCGGAAATTTCCGCATCATTTCCAAGCAACGTAACCGTTGCAATTTTTTCCTGCGCAATACGATATGCCGCCTCACGCACACGCTCATCACTACCCTCCGGCAGAACAATGTTCCGATGGTGCGTTTTGGCCGAATCAATGATCTGCTGAATGAATGCACTTCTAGCCATTTTCGGTCCTCTGGTCCTTTTTTACGTTATTTTCCTTCGTTTTCACAAAAAACTCAGCAGAACCTACCACCTCGGGATTTTTGCGCAATTCAAAATACACCAAAACATCGGCTATATCGCTTTTCCAACGCCCCTTCGAATTCCCAAAACCAGAAAATCAACCCCCGTTCCGGTTTTTCTGCAATTCATTAACCCCCGTTTTTCAAAAAAAATCCCACACGAAAAAAAATCCCGGCATATTTGAACGCTTCTGAAAATACGACGAGAGTGTGGCGGCACGAACAGCTGCCGAGAAGAAAATCGCCCAAAGAAGACCCGATGCCCTCATTGGACGCGCCGTGTGCAAGAACCTGGCCTACAGAAATGAGCGGTCAGAACGCTTTTTT
Source organism: Pontiellaceae bacterium (assembly GCA_016937035.1). The sequence continues at coordinate 8,266 of JAFGWS010000145.1, read as the reverse complement.
CGAGGATCGTTCTGCCGATCTCCGCGACTCATCACATGATAAACCGCCCCATCATACTCAATTCTCGACATCTTCCCATGCGCCCCTTCTACTCCAAGCCATCCGTCCCCGAAACCGAAAATGATGTAATAGAACTGACTCCAGCTACGGTGACACGAAAAGATCAAGGTGCTGAAAAGAAGAAGCTACGGGTTTCACGATCACGAGTGCTTCTTCCTAAAAATACTCAACGCAACCGGGGCGCTTCCAAGCTTGGAATCATTGGATCACCCACGGCTTTAGGGAATGAGCCCTATTCAGCAGAGGGAAAGTCAGCGTAACAAGCGCACCCGTTCCAGCTTTATTATTCGCCAGAGTCAGCGAGCCGCAGTGCGCCTCCACAATACTTTTTGTAATAAACAAACCCAGCCCCATTCCGCAGGAATCTCCTTTGGCCGTGTAATACTTGGTCTGCATATCGTTCAGCTTTTCGGAAGGAAATCCACCGCCATTATCTTCCACTTCAAGCACTACATGCTCCTCTTCGATACGCCAGCGGATATCAATCACTCCGCCCTCGTCCGAAAGGGCCTCCAGCGCATTGCCTACAATATTCTGAAGCGCACGGAAAAGCAGAATATTTTTGCCATCAACAATACAATCAGCAGGCCCGCAGCTCAGCTTCACCTGAGCGCTTTTCTCTACGGAAAGCGAGTACGCATTTTGCGCAACCTCCATTGCCAGCTGACCGATATCCACCTTCTGTGAAACAGAATAGGTTTTTTGAGCCCGCTCACGCCACATCGTGAGCATTTCCCGGCAGCGGGATACATTTTTTTCGATCTGCTCAAGATAAACGACGTTCTCTTCCTGATGACCGTTGTTTTTTTCAGCGGCCTCTTTCATCAGCATTTTAACACAGCCGTGAATGGCACTGATCGGGTTGCCTATATCGTGAAGGAACTCGGACGATTTTTCCCAAAGCTCGGCCAGCTCCTCTTCTTCACTCCGGCGAGTCTTCATTTGGGCCGAAAGACTTTCGAGGCGATCATTTATCTGCATTTGCTGACGATAACTCTTGGTGCGTTGAATATTATGACCAACCACCTCTCGAAGCTCTGTCTTGTTGAACGGCTTCTGGAGATAATCCGACGCACCATACCGGATCGCCTCCTGCGCGGTTTCCAGCGATCCAGAAGCCGTCAGCATGATAATGGAGACATGCGAATCAATCTTCCTGATTTCCTTCAGCCCGTCAATTCCGGTTTTCCCTGGCATCGTAATATCCGAAATAATACAATGCGGCGGACTGTTTTTCAGCAACTCAACACCGCTGTCCACGGAGTCAGCACAGACCACATCATAAGCATCTTTGAACAGGAACCGCAGACTCTCCCGCAGCCAGAGTTCGTCGTCTATTATAAGTAATCGATCCTTCATCAGCATAATTCACCACAAATTTTATAACCATATGAGAGGGGCCGCAACTGAAGCTCTCTTTTTACCGCCCACGTCAATGGTCCAAGTTTCATCCAGAATCGGCAGCGTTGTCACTTGCTCGTTCACCTTCATCATCAACCTTATACTTAGCCGCCAAAGCACTTTCGATCCGTCATCTTACACATGAGCGCGGCATTCCAGCCCCCTGTGGTTCCGTCGCGAAAGATCTGCCGGCATATGCCCCGGCCCATAAACTGTTTCCGCATCGTCGAAATAGAGGTCGGCCTCGACCCCAAGAAAAAGACGCATAAGCAAGAAACGCCATACGTTTAACGCCGCATATTAAGTGTGTTCTGACAACCATCATCCCCCCCCCTTCGCATCACTGCCTCGTGCCGACACCGGACACCCCTTATACACAAATATCACGAGAAGTTATCTAACATAGCCGGTTATAACAATCAAAAAATGATTGATAAATAACAGTCGATCAAACCTGTTCCAGATCCGCAAAAATGATATACTTCGGTGTATGAAGGAAAAATTCGGACTCTACCTGATCGCCACAGACCCAATCGCCGGTTACGAAGCCCTAGCCCAAGCTGCCGTGGAATGCGGCGTTCGCTACCTCCAACTGAGAATAAAAAACGCCCCGCACAAAACGATTCTCCAAACCGCGCACCTCTACCGAAAAATCACGACAGGAACCGCCACGCGCTTCATTATGAACGACGATCTATCCATCGCAATCGAAACCGATGCCGACGGGATTCACCTCGGCCAAACTGATCTATCCATCAGCGAAGCACGTCAACGATGGAACACACCCGGCAAACTTTTCGGCCTCTCCACACACAATTTGGAGCAGGCCGCTCGAGCCGAAACACTTCGTCCCGATTACATCGGTATCGGCCCCGTCTTTCCCACACCGACCAAAGCCGATACCGCGCCTGTACTCGGCCCTGAAGAAACCGGACGCATCGCACAAGCCGTCGCCCTCACCGCCGTGGCGATCGGCGGAATTAACCTCGACAATCTGCCCGCGCTGCGCACCGCCGGGATCGACAACTTCTGCGTCGTCAGCGCCGTCAATGCGCAGGCCGATCCTATCGAAGCCATCCGCAGACTCCAGCTCGCCTAAGCGTACGCATTGCCCCGTCAAATAATTCCTTAATATTTATCATTCTAGGGTTTTCATCTCCGAAAACGTACGCTACAGTCCCCTCGTTCAGCCGGAAACCTGTTGATTTTTGGGGGACCAAATGACGGAAGCACAGAGCCTAATCAATCAGCTTGTTCAGCTTCAGGAGCTGATCGTGGCCAATTTACAGAAAAAGGTTTCCATGCCTTCGGCCAAGCTGGATGAGCTGCAGCACTCTATCAATGAATTGAGTAATCGTTTGCCGCATCAGATAAAAAGTCATTTTTACCGATTGCTGCAGAAGCACCCCGAAGTCATCGTTCCCGTCTCGAACGAACTCTGCTCCGGGTGCGGCATGTCGCTCACCAAAAACATGATCTATAGCGTTCAGAAAGCCGAAGAACTGCTGCGTTGTCCCAACTGTGCTCGCTTTCTCTACTATCCCGAACACCTGATGGAGCGCGAACGCACAAACCGCGTGTACGGCGAGACCCAAAAAGTCGGCATTGCCCGCTTCACCTCCCCCGAACTCATGATCGTCGACCTAAAGGGATCAACCCCCGAGGAAATACTCGGCGAACTGTGTCGGCGTATAGCCGACGAAGCCCTTGTAGAGAATCCGGATCTGCTGCTTGATCTGGCTCTGCAGCGCGAATCCATTGTCAGCACCGCCGCTGAAAACGGACTCGCCTTCCCGCATGTGCGCGCAGTCGAAGGCGGCGGGCTGGCCATGGCGCTGGGCATTAACCGCAAGGGTATAAAATTTGACGAGACGAGCCGCGCACTGAGCCGCATCTTCTTTTTCGTCGTGATTCCAACCGCCGCCAGCGCCTTTTACCTCAAGCTCATCGCCGACCTCTCCCGCGCCTTTCAGGATAAGAGTGCCCGCGATGCCCTGCTCGCCGCCCGCACCGACGAAGAACTCTGGAAAGCGCTCCTCCGCACCACGAGAAAAGAAGTTAAATAACATATGCATGAAAAATGGACGCCTTTAACATCAGTAGAAAGGCAACTTCAGGACGCTTAGAATGCTCACAATTCTCTGACGAAAAGAGAGTAGTTCATATCGTTTTAGTTTGAGGCGAGACGCTTATAATTCTATGATGCCTCCATGTTTTTGCGTATTAGACTTTTTGGCACCGTTCTACTGACCATGCTGTCGCTCATGGTCGGGAGAGCGGCAGACGAAACCAATACTATCCAAACTAAAGTCTTTTACGTCGACAACCGGTTTCAGGGAAGCTCGCCCACCGGCGAGTTGTGGAATAGCGCATTTCCCTCTCTGCAGGACGCCATTGATGCCGCCGCAGAAAATGGAGGCGGAGAGGTTTGGGTCAAAAGCGGAACCCACTCTCCTCGTGGAACACGGCGAGACGCTTCCTTTGAGCTGAAGACCGGCGTGCATCTCTACGGAGGATTCCGAGGCGACGAGACGAACCGGGAACAGCGAAATCCGAAAGCCTACCCCACCACGCTCAGCGGGAACATCGGCCAACTCAGCAATAGCGCCGACAACTGCTACCACGTGCTGACGGTCGCATCCGAAACCTCTCTTAACGGATTCACCATCAAACAGGGATTGGCCGACGGAGACGACGAAGAAAATTATGGAGGTGGAATCTATCTCCTTCGGGGCAGCCGATATGTAACCGTTGCCGACTGCATCTTCGAAGAAAACCGGGCAAAGCAAGGAGGTGGAGCGGCATTTATTCCGGCCTCGGAAGTCCTGTTTACCAACTGTACCTTTTACTCCAACGTTGCAGCCGAAAACGGGGGAGCAATCGCTACGACCCAAGAAACCGCCCTCCGAATATCGGCATGCTCTTTCTCTGCAAACCGGGCGAACGAGAACGGCGGAGCCCTGTTTTTGGAGGAAAACGCAAGCGCATGGATCAATGACTCTTATTTCCGCTATAACACGGCACAGGAAAAAGGCGGAGCAGTGGCCGCTGAAACAAAGAATAAATCCGCCCGCCCTATCGAATTAGCCAACTGCACCTTTCAGGAGAATACAGCAAAGGGCAACGGAGGCGCCGCCGTTTTCTCCGGCCCCTTTTTCCCGGTTATATCAGAATGCAGCTTCAATTTTAACATCGGCGGCATCGGCGGTGCCCTCGCTTTTGAAAACAACTGCATCACCTTGGTCAAGGAGTGTCTTTTTGGAAGAAACAAAGGGAAAATAGACGCAGAAAACATGGGCGCAGATGAAACCTCCTCCATCATTCGATCCGAAGAAGAATTCCTGGCCGTCAAACCGGATAACGAACCGAAGGAGCCTGAACCGCCTAAATTTGATCTCTTACCGGATATCTCCGTTATAAAAACGGAAGATCGTTCATCCATAAAACTCCGCGAACTCGTCGCCGCCCGAAAATATACGCTGTTCATTTTGGGCGACCTGACCCACCCCGACTTTGTCCTGAACTACAAAGCCTTCGAAGCCCTCGCGCTGAATCATCAGTCCGAAGAACTACAGGCTTACTACATTCAACGCAGACCGGCTCGCCCCGAAAACCACGGATACCTCGCCCCATTCAACGAAAGCGAAATGGTCCAACTGGCCAAAGAATCCGCCCGTCTGCTCAAAACCCGCATTCCATGGATCTGCGATACACTCGACAATGAGGTGCTTCTGCAACTTTCCCCTGACCTCGTATCCGATGTGTTCATTTATTCGGATGAAAGCAAAAGACTCTTTACCGGATCCATCCTCAAACCGGGAGAAACCCAAGGGAAACTGACCCAACTATTGGGAACTCCTCAAAGAAATATTCTTCCGTCGCAACTTCCAAACCCCGACATTCAGCCTCTTGAAATTGAACCCGCAAACCGGGTCAAACGCATCAGCTTCAATCCGACCACACAAACGTTTGTCCCACTGCTGGTCATCCCGGAGCCGTCGAGTCGCCCGCACTATGTCAAACTCCGTGCAGAGGCCGATGCTCAACTTCTTGAAACCGGCAATGGAAAACTCTACATCGGATTCCACCTCGACAAACTCTACAATGCCCAATGGAACAACAGAGCCGATCCGCTCCAATATGTACTGGTGCCTGCCGGCGGAACCATTACACCCGCTGTCCAAAGTGCTCCGAGCGTCCGCGATGCATCCGACACCGAACCGCGCGAGTTTCTACTCACGGCCACCCGACAGAACACCGATCTCCCGATTCAGTTGAAAGTTACCTATTCCGTCCAGAACAACACACAACGGATATCTCAGACCTACAACATTTACCTCAAACCTGATCCGCTTGGCGGAAAAGCCTATCGGCGCCAAATCGCCTATCAAGATCCTATTCCCAATTTTCGCATTGATCAAAACACAGCCATGCCCAGCGCCCTGAGGGACAACGACACCAACAACGACGGGAAAATTGAGCGCAGCGAACTCTCGGGTTTTCTCTGGGTCAATTTTTTCGAAATCGACACCAACCACGACGGCTACATCAATAATTCAGAATACAATACCTATCAGCGCAAGCGGTAACGCCCCTCAAAACAGATCCTTCCGAGCACGAAGCGCAGCAAAGTCTTCCAACGAATCAACCCGCAAAAACGGGTTGGTCCGTTTTTCTTCCGCCAACGTTACAAAAATCGCCGAAGCAGGGTCGCGCGGATACCGCGCCAGCCGCGCCTGCATATCGGCATTATCCGGTTCCTCCGCCAGTGCAAACCGCATATTTTCTTCCAGATAATCGTGCCCGCCCAAAATCCGCGTTTCGTCAGGAAACGATTTAATCAGCTGCAGACTTTCAAACAGCTGCGCTGCCGTTCCGCCCAACAACCGCCCGCACGCCCCGTTGATGAGCGTATCGCCCGTAAAGAGAAATCCCAGTTCAGGAAATGAATAGATTTTATGCAGCGCCACATGACCCGGCGTTGAAAGGGAGCGGCAGCGCGTTCCCAGCACATCATACTCCCGCGCCTCCACCGCCGGACTGGTGGCCAGCACCCCGATGCGCTCGCACAGTTCCCGACATCCGCCCACATGATCATGGTGCGTGTGGGTGATGAATATTTCAGTCAGCTGGAGATTTTTCTGCTCCAGCGTTTTCAACACCGGACGCGCCTCGCCCGCATCCATCAGCACAGCCTGCCCCTCGCGGCAGATCAGATAAACAAAATTATCCCGCAGCACCGGGACGGCCAACAGCGTGTATTCTCCCAACTCAAATCGATAATTGCGTTTCATTAAACGGGGAGTATATCCGCAGCAAACTCGACGCAAGCGAAAAATGTTTAATGTACGGGCTGATCATTTTTCGACCGTCTTAACACTGGAGGCTTAGAGCTATTTCTTCCGCTCAAATTCAACGGCTTGATCATCGGCTGAAAATACAAGGTGATCATCGTCGGTCAACACGGCAAATCCCTCAACCGGCTCACCCTCTGCAGCAAAGGAAATGCCGCCTTTTTCGTTAGGGGTCCAAAAACCGGCAGCTCCGTGCACCCCAGCGCCTTCGACATCCTTGATAATCAAAGCAAAGGTTCCCTCTTCCTGAATGGCGAGCGCCACCGATTCCATTCCCTCTTCCTTGATGTCGGCAGGTATTTTCTTACATTCCCAATTCCCAACATACCCCGGCTTCGTCGCACAACCCGCAATCGCCAACACAAGTCCCAATCCCAACACGACTATCTTTTTCATCTCACACCTCTTTCTTTATTTCCGCCTGATTTCCGACAAACAACAAACTGCCTTCAACCTGAGCAAAACTGGAGGGCGACGATCCGTCGGCACCGCCCAGCAAGCTCAAAACGCGGGTTCTTCCAGATACAACTGCTGCATTATTTCCAACTGCTGCTGGATCCGCTCCATCTCCTGCTGCATCGCTTCGACCGAAGCCTCATCCACATTATTCGCCAGAGGAGTATCAAGCCCTTCCGTCTGTGCTTCCGGTGTCGGTTGCTCCTCCTTAACACCTTCTTTTTCCGCTTGCTTGGCCGCCTTCTTGGCCGCCTTTTCTGCCGAGCGAATGGACTGGCGCTGCCACCACTCCAAATTATCATGCAGCGGATCGAGCGTGAGCAGATTGGCAAACAGGTCGACCACCTCCAGGGGGCGGAATCCAATACGCCCACCGACCACAAACAAATGAACCCCAACGCCGAATTCATCCACCGACTCCGCAAACATCGCTTTAGCGCCGCTCCGCGATGCCATCTTCCCGCTGATCGCAGACAACGGCGCAAATGCCGCCACTTCCTGCTGATTCCAGCTGTATCGAGAAGAATGAACGAGCGAAAAATCCCACCCTTCCCGTTCACACTCCCAGATCCCGAAGCGGCGAGCGCCGAGGCCGAAGCGATAGAGATCTTCATAACTGTAGGCCTTGACCTGCAGCAGCTCCGTCGCCATCACGTGCGCCCCCATATCGGTTCCCAGCGACACCGTTGCATCGGCCACAAAAATATCCGTCAAATCCTCACCGATGCAGTAAACCGCATTTCGCGCGCTCTGGCATCCGCTCCCCAAAACAACAAACCCGGCCAGCAATAACTGCGGCCATGCCGCTATAATCAACTTTAATCTCATCTCACCGCTCCCAATTTTTTTACCCGCCTTACGCGGCATTCCTGCCAGCAAAAAACTATTTCCGCTCAACCATCCACACAGCCGATTTCGGCAGCAATACGCCGTATTCATCCATTTCTGTTTCCACAACGAAATAACCGTCAATATTGCGTTCAGCAAATGTGACC